>CADAGA010000136.1 GCA_902787275.1 Oscillospiraceae bacterium
TGAGCTACATCCGCAAAAATGGTGCTTCCGGTCGGAATCGAACCAACGACACGTGGATTTTCAGTCCACTGCTCTACCAACTGAGCTACAGAAGCAAATATGGCGACCCGGAACGGGCTCGAACCGTCGACCTCTAGCGTGACAGGCTAGCGTTCTAACCAACTGAACTACCGGGCCATATGTTTGGTGGGAACAACAGGGCTCGAACCTGTGACCCCTTGCTTGTAAGGCAAGTGCTCTCCCAGCTGAGCTATGCTCCCGTTGCGTCGCCGTAGTTCCGACGACGGTGTATAATATACTACATTCCAAAAGAAATGTCAACAGTTTTTTTAAACTTTTTTCCAAAAATCACCCGTTCTTTTCTTCGCTGCACATTATCCTATGCTGCCGCGGCGCGTTTCAGCACCGCAGCAGCTTGTCGACCTTGATCTTTTGCAGCAGCGTAAACGGGATCGTGAAGGGCTTGACGGAAAACAGCAGCGTCATGCCCAGCGCCATGGCTGCGATCGCGGCGATGCCCCATGCGCTCGCGAAAAGCTGCGCCCAGTTGTACTGCAGCTCCGCGAGATACACGAACCGGTGCAGGATATAAACCGACAGCGACTGCGCGCCGAGCGAGGTGTACGCCACCCTGCCGCGCGGGATCACGCTCAGAAACGCCGCGCCCAGCAGGAGCGCGCCAAGATAGAACGCCAGACGCGCCGTCCAGAACAGACTGAACGGGAGCGCACGGATGCCCTCGATGGTCTCGTAGGCGTAGTTGCTCGTCAGGAGCTTGCCGACGCCCGTTTCCGGAAACAGCGCGTACATCGCGACCACCGCGGCAAAGCCGAGCAGCAGCGGCACGCGCGCCTTCCACGTGAACAGCCGGTCGATCGTCTTTTGCGAGCAGTAGTACCCGCACAGGAAAAACGGGAAATGCACGAACACGCGCGAGAGCGCCATGAAGTTGGTGCACTGCGTTTCATAGCCGATATACAGCGCCATGACCGTCGCGGCCGGGATCGCCACCGCCGCCTTGAACCGCGCGACGTACGGCAGCACGAGGTGCCAGAGGATCAGGCACTGCAAAAACCACAGCGAGCTGCGCGCGCTCGTCAGGCTGAAGCGGAAATGCTTGCCGAGGACGAACCACTCGAACATGCTGACCGCGATCTGCGCCGCAAGGAACAGGATGACGTACGTCGACGTGCGCTGCACCTTGATCGTGCGGTCGGACGAAATATAGCTCTTGGCAAAAAAGCCGGAAATGAAGATGAACGCGGGCATGTGGAACGTGTTGATCGTCAGCCACAGCACGCGGCAGAAACGGAACGTCGACGTCAGCGGCGAGAGATAGTGCGCCAGCACGACCAGAAAGATCAGCACGAACTTCGCGTTGTCGTAGAAGTACAGCCTCCCCTTTTCGTTGGAAAGCTCGCGGTTGTTGTACAGAGAAAAGCTCACGGTACAAGCGCCTCCTGCTTTTTCTTGGGTCCGACGAGCTGTGCCTCCAGCTCCTCGGTCGGGATGTCCTTATAGCTGCCGAGATCGTAGTGATAGATGAAATGGTGCGACTTGCGCAGCGTTTCGGGCGGCATCTTCATGTAGTTGCCGAAGTGGCAGATCAGGTAATCCTCCCAATGCTGCATCGTGGGCATGTCGTAGCCCTCGAACTCCATCATCACCGGCTCGCCCCAGAATTCCTTCGGGAAGCGCTCCTGCTCGTACGTGTAGATGCTCGCAGGCAGGCAGACCCAGCTCGAGACCTTGTCGCAGTCGTACCGCGCCGCCCAGCTGTGCCAGCGCCACTTGAGGAACCACCGCGGCATCATGCGCGCGATCACGCGCTTGAGAATGATCATCTGCACGTCGCGCGAGGCGGACATCGGCGGGATCGGACGCACGCGCTCGAGCATCCAGAAGCGCCAGAACTTCGTCTTGTGCTCGTGCCGGCGGCGCAGCCTTTCGTCGTCGGGGCTGCCGTCCAGCGCGAGAATATCCAGGAAGATGCCGCCGTTGCGCCACATCGTGTCAAACCGCGTGTCGGCGTATTCGATGCGGTTGTGGCAGAACGGCACGCAGTCCTTGTCGAGCTTCATATTTTCGGGCAGCTCTTTCTGCGCGATCTTCAAAAACTTTTCATAGTCGGGACGCGGCATCGTGATGTCCATATCGTCGTCCCACGGGATAAATCCCTTGTGGCGGATGCCGCCGAGGATGGTGCCGCCCGCGAGATAGTAGCGCAGGCCGTGCTTTTTGCAGATGCGCTCGAATTCGAGCATCAGATTCAGCACCATCAGCTGGATCTTGCGCACGTCGGCGGGATCGACCTCGACGACCTTGCGCTTGAGAAGCCGCTGTCTGCCGTGCATCTGCACCCACTTTTTGAACCGGTCGACCAGTCGGTTCGGCAGCAGCAGGAGCTTTCCGATCACGCCGTGCTGCGCGTAGGGGCGCATTTTCCAGTCGTAATATTTCATCGCGCGGTTCATGCCGGGATGCGCCTTCGTGCGGAAATAACGCGCGTTTTCCAGGTTGTAGGATTTGAACGCCTGCATGGCGTTGGTACACGCCGCCGTGTCGCCGATCGGCTGGAAATCGCGCAGACAAAGCTCAACGGGCAGCGTCTGCATCAGCACGCGGGCGACCTGCGCCTCGTCCAGATGCACCTGCGGATAGAACGCGGCGATCTGCTCCGCAGAAAGGCCGCACGCCGCCAGACGCGCCACGCAGTCCGACGGAACGACCGCGCGCTCGCGGTACTGCGCGGGATCGGTTTTTTCAAAGCTCTGCAGCACGTCGGCACGCGTCTGCATGCGCAGTGCGTCCTGCTGTCCGACGGCGCTGTCGCGGAACGCGCGGCGGATCTCCTCGTAGCCGAGACCGCTGCCGAGCAGCACGCCGAACACAGCCGCGCAGGGCGTACCGGTCGTGCGCAGCATCCGCACCGCGTCCGCCGGAGAAAGGCCGCGGATCTTGTCGCTCAGCTGCGCGAACTGCGCCGCCGTCTGCTGCGTCTCGAGACGATATGCCTGCTGCGTTTCGGAAAGCAGCGCGTCCCAATCGGCAGCCTGTGCGGCGCGGTATTCTTCGCCGAGCAGCGCGCGCGCTTTGTCGGAATACTCCCTGCAGCGCTGCACCGACATATATTCGGTCATCTGACGCGCGAGCGCGTCCTCATCCGACGCGATCACGTGGATGCAGGGGAACGAATCCGCCGTGTAGTCCGCGTCCTGCATCAATATCGCGGGAATGCCCATGCTCATGCTCTCCATGACCGTTTCCGGCACGGTGACGAGATGCCCGTAGGTCAGCGATACGTCCGCCTCGCGCAGGAAACGGAAGGGCTTGAGCACGTCCGTTTCGATCGTGATATATTCGGAAAGCTCCGTCTCGCGCACGTCGCGCACCAGCTCCTCGAGCACGGGACTTTTGCGCACGCCGACCGTCACGATCGCCATACGCGCCTGCGGAAACTGCGCGTGCACGCGGGAAAACGCCGTGATCGCCGTGCGCGTGTTGCGTCCGGCATAGGTCGTGTAATAGACGAACCGGCCGCCCTCAAACGAAGAGGCGCCGACCTCTTTGTCAAAATACGGGAAATAGTACGGAAGGTACGCACACTTCTTCGCGCCCATGCCGCGGATCATTTCGCAGTCCGTCTCGGAATGCGTGACGACGCAGTCGGCGTTGCGGATCATGTACATGCAGCTCATCGACAGCTTTTCCGAACCGGCGCCGACGTAATACATCGGCGAACGGTCGGTGTCGAACACCGTGCAGCGGCCCAGCCGCTGGGCAGTCTGGAAGAACTGGATCGTCTTGGCGTACAGGTCGCCCGCAAAGATCACCGTGTCGGCGTCGATCTCGCTGACGATCTTGAAAAACGCCTCCTCCGTGGAATAGCCGCGCGTCTCGTAGACGTCGATGGAATACCGCTTCAGCGTATCGCCGCTGACGTAGTCGTCACCGCACGGCTCGGACTGCGTGATCAGATGCACGCGTCTGCCGTGCTTTTCCAGCGCGGCGATCAGCGACGCGAGCGACTGAAAGGCGCCGCTCTGATGGAATGCCCTGGCAAAGACGATCAGATCCTTGTCACGGTTCTGCGCGTTGTTTACACTCATGACGTATCCTACCCCTTATTCTCGTGCGGCAGAGCGAAGCAGTGCCGCGTCCAATGCGGCGAAATCCTCCAGCGTGAAGGTTTCCGCACGCACGTTTTTTTCAAACCCCAGTGAAAGCAGCGCGTCCTCGACGGTCTGCTTGGAAAGTCCCGTGCCCGCGCTGATCGAATTGACCGCCGTCTTGCGCCGCTGTGCGAACGCCGCGGCGATCAGACGGAAGAAGCGCGCCTCGTCCGCGACCTCGACCGCGGGCTTTTCGCGCACAGTCAGCCGGATCACCGTGCTGTCCACGTTCGGCGCCGGCAGGAAAGAGCCGCGCGAAACGGAGAACAGCTTTTCGGGTTCGGCATAGTAATGCACCGCCGCCGTCAGCGCGCCCGCAAGGCGCGAGCCGACCGGCGCGCAGATGCGGTCTGCCGCCTCCTTCTGCACCATAACGGTGACGTTGGAGAACGGGAAACGGTTCTCCAGAAGGAACATCAGAATGGGCGACGTGATGTAATACGGGAGGTTGGCGCACACGCTCACGCGCATGCCGCCGAACGACTGCGCGAGCAGCGCCGGGATATCCGCCTTGAGCACGTCCTCGTTGCGCACGCACACGTTGTCATACGCCGCGAGCGTTTCCCCGAGCACGGGCAGCAGCCGGCTGTCGAGCTCGTAGCAGACGACCTTCCGGAAGCGCTGCACGAGCTCCTGCGTCAGCACGCCGATCCCGGGGCCGATCTCCACGACGCCCTCCGCGTGCGATTCGGCGCAGGCCTCTGCCATGCGCGGACACACGGCGGGATTGACCAGAAAGTTCTGCCCGAGCGACTTGGAAAACGTGAAATCATGGCGGTTCAGCAGCGCGCGGATCGAGCCGACGTCGGTCAAATTCGGCATAGACACACCAACCTACATTAAACTTTTTTACAGTTTACCACAAATTGCGCCATGCGTCAACCTCTTCCGCGCAGCAAAAAGCCGCTCCGCAAAGCGAAGCGGCTCATTTGCGTTCATTTTATACCGTCGGGATCACGAGCATACGTTTTTCCGGCACCGTCTCGTCCGCGAGACCGTTCTCCTCCTGTACTGCCGAGACGGTCGTTCCGTACCGTCGCGCGACGTCCCAGAGCGATTCGCCCGCGTCCGAAAAATAGATCGTCATCGCCGCGCGCGACTGCGCGTTTTCCGCGTCTGCAACGCCTGCCGACAGCAGCAGACGATCCGTTTCGACCGTGTAGACCGTACCGCAGACCAGAGCCTCGAGGCGCACCTCGGCGCTGCCGTCCGGTGTGAGCATCCCCTTGCAGTTCGTGATCTGCACGAGCGGCGAGCAGATCGCCGCCTGCGGCTTCTCCGGCAGGATCTTCCGATAGGAAAACTCCGCCTGTTTTTCCACGTAGACAGGACTACCCTGCGCATCCAGGACGAGGAATCCGAGCGGCACGGTGCAGTCCACGACCGCCGTGTCGCCGTCCA
>CADAGA010000137.1 GCA_902787275.1 Oscillospiraceae bacterium
CGGGTGCCCGGTGGGCACCTCTGCGAAGCAGAAGCACCGACCGAGCCGGCAGGCGAGAACGGCTGTGGGCAGCCGCGCTACCGCAATGGGTAAGGTTCGCGCGTTAAACCAAACACCTCGACAAACCTCAATTTGCAAAACCCCCTTGCCCTTTTCCCTTTTCCGCGGTATAATGGATGCATCGAAAAAAGGAGGGGGATCATCATGTCGGAAATGATCGTCAAACGCAACGCGCTGCTGGCGCAAAAGGTAATCAAGGGGCTGGAGAGCCGCAACATGGCGGGGTACTATGCCGCGACAAAAGAGGACGCGCTGCAAAAGGCGCTGGAGCTGATCCCGGCGGGCAGCAGCGTCACCATGGGCGGCGCCATGAGCGCCATAGAGATCGGTCTGGTGGACGCCGTAAAGGCGGGGGACTACCGCTTTATTGACCGGGACGCCTACGCGGACAAGCGGGCCGCCATGCTGGAGGCCTACGACGCGGACTGGTTCCTGGCCGGTGCCAACGCCATGACGGACGACGGCGTCATCGTGAATATCGACGGCAACGCCAACCGGGTCTCCGCCATCGCCCAGGGGCCGAAGCACGTGCTGTTCATCGTGGGCATGAACAAGATCTGCCCCGATCCGGATACGGCCATGAAGCGCGCCCGCAACGTGGCCGCGCCGGTCAACGCGCAGCGGTTCGGCCTGTCCACCCCCTGCGCCAGAACGGGCAAGTGCATGGACTGCAAGTCGCCGGATACCATCTGCTGTCAGTTCCTCATCACCCGCTTTTCCCGCCACCCCGGCCGCGTCCATGTGATCCTGGTGAACGAAGATCTGGGGTTCTGAGTCAGCCGTCCCCGCGTTTTTCCTGCTCGCAAAATAATAACGCCGCCCGGCGGACACAGAAAAAGCCTTCCGACCAATCCCGGTCAGAAGGCTTTTTTGCGAAAGAAGGGGGAAAGGCAGAGGTAAATTGGCGATTTGTCGAGGTAACCCTGTAGGGGCGGGCACTGACCGCCCGTGGCCGTAATCATCTTGACCAGCTTCAATTTGAGGGTGTTTTACGGGCGGTCAGTGCCCGCCCCTACAGCCCGACAAATCCCCTTTTTGATAATTCCGTCACGTCTCCGCGCAAAACGTGAACACGTCTCCGGGGGCGGTGGCGATCCCCTTTTCCAGCACATCCCGGGGCAGGGGAATGGGTTCGCCGTTCTTTTCCGCCCGGTATGCGCCATCCGGCAGCACGGCGCGCAGCGTACGCCCCTTTTCGGACGCGATCTTCGCCCCACGCCACACGCCGCCTTTTATCTCGGCGGAAACCAGAAACGCCCCGTCCGCCCGCAGGTTTTCATAGGCGCAGTCCAGCCGGCCGTCCCAGTCCGGAAAGATCCTCACCACGCCCGGATGGCTCTGCAGGGCCATTTCGTTCAGGGCGGTGGCCGCCACGGCGCAGTATTCCAGGCCCCCGCCGCCCTCGTCGTGCAGCAGGTTCGGCAAAAGGGTCTTCCGGTCAAACTCCCGCAGCCGGTCGGTCATATAGGCCGGGTCAAAGCCGACCCGCGCCCCGATGGCGTAAAAGGAGCTGACCGCGTTGCCGTCCGTAAAGCCGAATTTCCGCTGGTTGACCGTGTTGCGGGCCACCGCCAGCTCCTCCGGGGCGGAGCCCAGCCCCACGCCGCCGCAGGGAAAGATGTGCTGCTGGCCCACGTCGTTGCCCGGGTTCCAGGCCATGCCCTTTTCCGTGTAGCGGTACACCCGCTTGCCCCGGCGGAGAAAGGTGGGGTAGGGGGACAGGCGCTCCAGCAGATGGGCCCACTGTTTTCTTCTGTCCTCGTCCACCCCCAGCGCTTCCGCCATGTCAATGGCCGCGGGGATGCACAGCCGCAGCAGCCCCAGGGTCAGGATGTTGTTTTTGTCGTGTATCTCCGGGTAGTCCTTTTCGTCAAAATCGGCCCGGTAGTAGGGCACCTCGTGGATCGCGTCGTCGGGGATGCCGAGACGCCGGGCGGCCGCCGCCGCGAAGAACGTGTTCTGCGCGTTGTGCTTGCCGACGAGCCGCGCGTTGCACGTGCCCAGCCGCTGCAGGAACGGGTCGTCCCTGTCCGCGTCGTAGCCGATCGGAACGGTCTGCGCGCGCAGCGTCTGCTTTGCGAGGTACTCGCGCAGTCCCTCGACGTCGCCGTAGATCAGATAATCGTTCTCGGTCTGGTGCAGCGTGATGTTCATTTTAGCCGCTGCGTAGCCCGCGAAGCCGTCGTAGTGGTCGAGGTGCTCTGGATAGAGGTTCGTGAACACCGCGACGTGGGGCGATACGCGCATGAATTCGAGCTGGTGGCACGACAGCTCCAGCACCGCGATCTTGCCGGCGCAGTCGTCGATCACGTCCAGCACCGGCACGCCGATGTTGCCCGCGAGGATATGCGGCACCTCTGCCGCCTGCAGGATCTCGTGGATGAGCGTCGAGGTGGTGGTCTTGCCCTTGGTGCCGGTCACGCCCACGCAGACGCAGCCGGAAAAGCGCAGGAACAGATCGGTCTGGCACGTGATCTCCGTGCCGTCGGGGATCGGGACGCCGACGAACGGGATGCCCGGCGACTTGAGGACGAGATCGAACCCGTCCATATGCTCGAGGTAGTCCTCGCCGTAAAAGCCGTCGAATCCCTCGATATGCGGGTCGTTCCGGTCGGCGAGCGCGACCGTCGCGGACGGGACGTGCGTCGTGATATACCGCAGCGAGGAGCGCCCTTCGCGCCCCATGCCGAGGATCAGGATCTTTTTGTTTTCCAGATAATCAGTCAGCGCGGACATAGCGAAGCATCTCCTCTACGTATGGCATGAAGGCGTCGGGCACGTTGTGCTCGTCGTTGAAATCCAGCAGCGGGTCGTCGGTCGGAGGCAGTCGGTCGATCACGTCCCGCAGCAGCGCGGGCAGCGGTCTTCCGGCGGCGCGGTATTTTTTTGCCGTCATCTGCAGCGCGGCGCAGACCTCGCGCACCGTGCCGATGCACTCGAACGGCTTTTCATCGCGCAGACCGCACAAAGACTCGAGCTCCGGCAGCAGCGCTTGCTTTTCCAGAAGGTTCTCGCCGAAAATGGCGACGAGCGCGTCCTCGGAAAGAAACGGCGAGAGGATGCACCAGACGAACAGACACTTCGCGCAGCTGCAGCACCAGACGTTTTTCTTGCTGCCGACGTTGCAGCTGCGGAACGCGGCGTGGTACTGCGGCAGCGCCGCGAACTGCTTGGCGATCTGCATCTCGTTGAACGGACGCAGCAGGCTGAAATAGCGGATCGGCAGCCCCAGCGCGTCACGCGCGTAAGCAGTGAAGTCCCGCTCGAACGTGTAGGATTTGGAGTACTGATGGTTGACGTCGGAGCCGCTGACCGTCGATTCGTTGGCGCTCGATTCGTTGGAGAGCACGACGTCCTCCGCGCCGATCAGATACGCGCAGTAGAGCGACAAAAACGCCACGATCGCGGAAAACGGCGTGTGGCCGTTGAGAAAGCCCTCGCGGTTCAGGCGCAGCAGCTCGGGATCGATGGTGCGGTGCGTGCGGATGATGCGCTCCGTCGGCAGCCCCGCGGCGATCGCGGTGTCGGTGCGCGCTTTCTGGTCGTTGACCGTGAAGCCGAAGATTTTATCCTTTTCCTTTTGCAGCAGCGACAGCGTGACCGCCGAATCCTTGCCGCCGCCGATGGGAACGATATGCAGCCCGGCAGAGCGGAAGTCCGCGCGTGCGGGCTTCGGCGTACCGGTGCAGCGGACGGTGACGAAATCCGCCTCGGTCGTTTCGATGCCGTTGCGGTAGAAAAACTCGCCGAGCCCGTGGTACCAGAGCTTTTTCCACCAGCGGATCTGTGCGTCCGTCAGCGCGCCGCAGCGCACCTCGATCACCGGCGAGCAGACGGCCTTGTAGTAGCTGACGGCCTCGGTCAGTCCCAGCGAAAAGACGATCGCCTGCGCCGTTTCCCCGTCGAAGCCGTTCAGAAGCGGCAGCGCATCCGTGCGGATGAACGTCTCGGGATGGAACGCGCACAGACCCTCCACGGAAAAGTCAAAGCGAAGGCGCACGCCGTCCGGCTCCCGTTCGATGCGGAAGCCGTCGTAGGCGAACACGGGATAGTCCCGCCGCAGCGATTCAAATGTGTGCATAGCGACCCCTCCGGACGAAAAAACTGATTACATTATAGTATAACGCAGAATGCGAAAGGATGCAAGTAAAACGCGCTTCGGGCAGAAAAAAACTGCCGCACCGGAGTGCGGCAGTCGTGCGTTGCGGTTTCGGATCAGACGAGCTCAAAGCCGACGATCGGCGCGAGGAGCAGACGGATCGGCTCGAGGAATACTCTGGCCAGGAACGTGCCGGCGCCTTCGACCCAATTGCCGATGGCGTTGAGCGTGTTGGTCAGGTTGAAGAAGACGTTCAGGGTCGATCCCTCGTCGACGGGGATCTCCGCGATGGGAGCCGCTTCAGCGCTGGCGGCGATCGTCAGCACGGAGAACAGTGCGATGACGACAAGCAGCAGGGAAAGAGCTTTTTTCATGTTTTCATACTCCTTTTCATATTGATACGAAAATCATCCCTTGTTACCAGGACTGTACTCATTATAGGACAACCGCGCGGATTTGTCAAGCGGGAATCTTAAAAGGACATTTTATTTCAGAAACACCTTGAAGCACTTGATCTCAAAGGGGTTGATGCGGAAGCAAAGCTTTCTGCCCGACGCTTCGACCGGCTCGTCGCCGCGTTCGAGCAGGTCGCAGGCAAACGCCTTGTCGATCTCGCCGAAGAGCGTGCAGACGACGTCCGCCGACGCACCCGTCTTTTCGACCATGCGGACGATATAAGCGTCCTCGTCCTCGCACTTCTTGACCGCCTCGAGCGTGACGTTGGGGACGTTCAGACTCATGAACGAGCCGGACTTGTCCGCGCCGCCCTGTGCGATCTCGACGGCGTGCATGGGATTGTTCAGCTCCAGACCGCGCGTGAGCGTCTTTGCCTTCTTCCAGTTGTCCTTGTGCGGGTACAGCGAATAGGTGAAGTAGTGCTCGCCCAGGTCGGACATCGGGTCGGGGTTCATCGGTCCCTTCAGAAGCGTGACCATCATGCGCTGCTTGTCGACCTCGAAGCCGTACTTGCAGTCGTTGAGGATGGACAGACCGTAGCCGTCCTCCGACATATCGATGAAGTTGTGCGCAGAGACCTCGAACTTCGCCTTGTCGTAGGGATTCTGGCGGTAGTTGCTGTTTTCGATCGTCGCGTAGGCGATGTCGCGCGTGTACTTGTTGGTGAAAATATTCGTGTCGAAGCCGACCTTCAGCAGCTTGCGGCGCTCCTGCCAGTCGATGTAGCTGTCGAAGTCGATGCGGTCGAGATTCTTGTACACGAGGATATTCTGCCGCACGAAGGACTTGAGGATCTTCTTGGCGATCGTCACGCAGGTGAACACGTCGCCCTCGACGATCTTTTCGATTTTGCCGGGCTCGGTGTCGAACTGGATGTCGACGTAGGTCGCCACAATGTCCCACGCCTCGTACTTGCCGGGCATATCCTCATAGATGCGGAACACGTTGCCCTTG
>CADAGA010000138.1:0-2826 GCA_902787275.1 Oscillospiraceae bacterium
CCCGTCGCGATGACGATCTGCCCGATGCCGTCCGGCACGGGGTCGTCTCCGAGCGTGGCGGCTCTCGCTTTTTCGTGGTAGCGGATGGGGTAGACCTTGCCGATCGCATCGGCTGCGTCTGCATCCAGCCGCGTAATCAGTACACGCGTCTGACCGTTTTCGAGCATCGTTCGCAGGATAGCGACGATCTGTTCGGGCGTTTTGCCTGCGCCGTAGATCACCTCCGGCTGTCCCTGCAGGACCTTGCGGTGCAGGTCTACCTTGGCAAAGCCGATATCCTCGAACGGTTCTGCCTTGAGCCGCAGCAGCGCGTCGTCAACCGACAGTTCGCGCTCGCGCACGGCTTCCAGAATCGCTTTGACTTCTGTTTTCATCGTTTTACCTTTTGAAATAGCGGCTCTGCATTCTGCGCAGAACCGCTATACTGTGTCATGTCAGTTTTTCTTCTTGGTCAATGCTGCTTTGACGACGCCCTTCGGGTCACGAACGAGCAGGATAACGAGCCAGATGACCAGTCCCAGCGCGACAGCGGACAGCCCGAGGAACAGATCGTTGAGCATATCCGCGGGAGCAGGGGAGAAGTATTCCGCTTTCAGCTCGGCGAACTCGAAGATCGCGTCGACGAGCCACATCAGTGACGCACCCCAATACATCCAGCACAGAGCGCTGAACTTCATTTTGTCATCGGGTGCGTTTTTATACCAAAGGACGGTGCTGATGATCGCTGCAAAGACGGTTACAAGCAGTGTCACGAGAAATACCTCCTTACTGTTCGTTCGTCTGTGCCTGACGTGCTCTCTTTTCGAGGATAGCCGATACGCCGACCATAACGCCCCAAACAGCAGTGACCAGCAGCGCCATGCAGACGCCGACAGTCGCCATCTCATGCAGCATCTCAGCTGCATCTGCCGGATCGGCTGCTGCAGTCAGGAATGGGAACCAGGGCACTACCTCGCCGTGCCACACGTGCTCGAACGCAAGCAGCGCGCTGCCGCCCCACAGAAGGTTGCGAAGCCACTTGGTTTTACGGGCAAAGGAGATTTTCGGTGCGGCAACGGTCGATTCTTCGCCGATCTGTGCGGCCGCCTCGGATTTGAGCTCCTTCTTTTCGATCGCTTTTGCCGCGATGGTCGTCACGACGGCTTCAACGGCCGGAACGATAAAACATGCCATGGATATTCCTCCTTATAACAATCAGGAAATCTTATTCCCACTCGATCGTCGCGCAGGGCTTCGGCGTCAGATCGAACAGCACGCGGTTGACGCCTTCAACTTCCTTGGTGATGCGGTCGGTAATGTGCTCGAGCAGTTCAAACGGCACGTTTTCGACCGTAGCGCTCATGGCGTCTTTCGTGTTGATCGCGCGGATGATCACGGGGTAGGCGAAGGTGCGCTTGCCGTCCTTAACGCCGACTGCCTTGAAATCCGGGATCGCGGTGAAATACTGCCAGACCTTGCCCTGAAGACCGTTCTTTGCAAACTCCTCACGCAGGATCGCGTCGGATTCACGCACGGCTTCGAGACGGTCGCGTGTGATCGCGCCGAGACAGCGCACGCCGAGACCGGGGCCGGGGAACGGCTGGCGGTAGACCATACCGTCGGGCAGACCCAGCGCCTTGCCGACGACGCGGACTTCGTCCTTATACAGCAGCTTCACGGGCTCGACCAGCTCAAACTGCAGATCCTCCGGCAGACCGCCTACGTTGTGGTGCGCCTTGATGCCGTCGGCACTCTCCAGGATATCGGGGTAGATCGTGCCCTGCGCCAGGAACTCGATGCCTTCCTGCTTGCGCGCTTCTTCCTCGAATACGCGGATGAATTCCGCGCCGATGATCTTGCGCTTCGTTTCGGGATCGGCGACACCGGCGAGCTTGTCAAGAAAGCGGTCGACCGCGTCCACGTAGACGAGGTTGGCGTTCATCTGGTTGCGGAACACCTCGATGACCTGTTCCGGCTCGCCCTTGCGCAGAAGTCCGTGGTTGACGTGCACGCAGACGAGCTGCTTGCCGATCGCTTTGATCAGAAGTGCTGCGCAGACGGAAGAGTCGACACCGCCGGAGAGCGCAAGAAGAACCTTCTTGTCACCGACCTGGGCGCGGATCGCTTCGATCTGTTCGGCGATAAACGCATCAGCAAGCTCCTTTGTCGTGATGCGCGCCATGGAATCAGGGCGTTTGTTGCTGTCCATTTTCATTACCTCCGTGTCTATAAAAGATTATTGTAAACCATGTTCAAAAGCCTCCGCAAGTTCGGGCTTGACCAGACCTTTGCGAAGATTCAGACGAATGATCTCGCGGCACTTGACGCCGTCTGTCATAAAGTCGCCGCCGATGACGTTGGCCTGCCGCAGATAATCGGGGTTGTCGGCAATGGTCTGCATCAGTTCGGCGTAACGCGCCGTGACGCCGTCGTTCAGCTTGCGGGGCGTTTTCATGCCGATCTCGGTGCCGGGGTTGGGCGTCTGCTGCGTCTGAAACCAGTAGATGCCGTTTGTGTGCTCCCGTTCGAAGATTTTCGGGATCTCCCGGATGAATTTATCCGTTTCGTAGCCGTAAGTTTTCTTGTCCCACGGCAGGATGTTTTCGCAGTCGACGGAAAACGCGTAGTCGCGCCGATAATTGAGCAGGACGTACCGTTTGCCGCTTCTGCGCATGTCGCCGAGCGTCACGTCTGCGATGTTTTCAAAGTCGCAGTAGGCGTAATCCTTCGGGGATATGTATTTGTCCAGCAGGCTGTCGACAGCCTTGGGGTCAGCTTTGAAATGCAGCGTGAAGGGACCGATTTCCTGCGGATAGTACTCGCGGACGTCCAGAATAAAGAATTCGG
>CADAGA010000138.1:2853-8401 GCA_902787275.1 Oscillospiraceae bacterium
GTATCGCCTTTTGTGATGCCGTGGCTGACGACGATGCCCTTGCGCGTCGTATCGAGGCGCAGACAGAAATGCCGCACGCCGGAGAGGATCTGCGCATAAAGGTCTTTGTCCTGACAGCACGCCATGCGCCACATACCGTACGTGCCGGCATTGTGTGCGCCGGGCATGACGACCTGCGTCAGATGCGCGTCGTCGGAAAGATAGGACATCCATTCGCGGTAAAACATAGGGGTTCTCCTTTAATTCTAATGATCAGGGCTTGTACAGGACGATCACACAGTATACGTCGCTGCCGAGGGCTTCGCATCCCACGCCGCACGCGGTGAAATCGGGGCTCAGCAGGCCGTTGTTGATGGAATCGGACGCGACCCAGGAGCGCAGCAGATCGTCGGGCGACTGTCCGCTGATGCCGGTGATCTCGGAATAGTTATAGTTTTCCGTGATATTCAGAACGGTGAACCAGTCCGAACCGTCCGGACGCGTATGCGATTTGCTGCCGAGGATAGAGCATTCGGTCGCGCGCGTCTCGGCGGCAAAGGTCAACGAATCGTCCTGCGTCCAGGCCGGAAGAGCGAAGCGCTCGCGGTAGGCATTCACGGCGGTGAGCAGGCGCTCATTGAACGCTTCCTCGGAAAAACTGAATTCGGTCACGGCAGGTTCCGGCGCGGCTGCCGTCTCGGACGGCGTTTTCAGCGTCGATTCGTCGCTGCGGAAGTTGCCAAGATAGATGAAGCCGAACCCGATTGCCAGAACGAGCACGATGCAGAGGATCCATTTATATGCTTTCATATCCTACACTCCTCCAAAATACTGTGCCTATTTTATCAAACTTCATCCTGATTGTCAATTGAAGGCGGCTCATTTTCGCGGCAAAATATAAAAAAGTGTATTATGAAGTAAAAAATTTATAAAAAGGGGTTGATTTTATTTATTTACTGTATTATAATTTGAAGCGAGTAAGTTTGTGGGTGACATGAACGAAGGTGATATATTTGCCAAAAGGAAAAATGTATAAGCTCGCGAATGGCGAACCCGTCGAAGTCGTTTCCAAGTACAACGATCGTATTATCGTTTTGTACAACGGCGCGCGTCTTGACCGGCCGGCAGATATCATCGGCAGAGTGATCTTTCCTATGGAGGAGGAGATCGACCGTTCGATCCCTGACGCTGAAAAGCGTGCTATGCTCAACACCTTCAAGAATTCCAAATCGCCCGACCACATGCGCCGAAAGGTGATCCATGAGGGCGATACTGTGTGCATCAAATTCATCGAAAGCGGCCGGAAGGCAGTATACACGCTTTCAAATGATAAAAGCAAGATTACCATTCACGATACATACCCCGACGAGGGTGTGATCGACGAGCAGTCTCCGCTCGGCATCGCCGTGCTCGGTATGGGTACGAATGATATCGTTACCTTCTATGACCGCGACCACGTGATCGTGATCCAGATCCTCTCTTTCTTCCTGAAAAAAGAAGGCATGTACCAGCGAATGAAGGAGCAGAAAGACGCGGAGAAGATGCTTGAGCATCAGAAGAAGAAACGCAAGGCCGAGGAAAAGGTACAGCGTTCCGTCTCCAAAGTGCGCACCATTCGCACCGGCGACACAGTCTGCGTCGAGTTCCTGGATACTAAGGAAAAGAAGGCATTCAAGATTGTGCAGGCCTGGGTCGAGCTGCACGGCGGCTCTGCCTCGAAGCCGTACCGTCCGATGTCCTATGACAGCAAGACCATTACTGATGCGAATCCCGATGAGGATACCATCAGTGAGACGTCGCCGCTTGCGCGTGCCGTGATCGGCAAGAAACGCGGCGAGATCGGTTCCTTTACCATCAACGGTCATAAAACGCAGGTGCGGGTCATCGCGTTTTTCGACAACGACGCGTGGCTGCAAAAGCAGAAAACGCAATCTGCAAATCCGTAAAAAAAGGGTTGACTTTTCTTTTTTCCGTGATATAATAGTGTTCGTCGGACGCATAGCTCAGCTGGTCAGAGCGCTCGCCTCACACGCGAGAGGTCTTCGGTTCGAGCCCGAATGTGTCCACCATGGACTTGAGATCTGTGTTTGCGGGTCTCAAGTTTTTTTATCGAATAAGGAGCGGTGCATATGATCAGTACAGTCAACGTCGGTCTGCAGTATTCCGGCAGAGAGTTATTCAAAGGTGTCGACCTCAAGTTTACCAACGGCAACTGTTACGGACTGATTGGCGCGAACGGTGCTGGCAAATCCACGTTTCTGAAGATCCTTTCCGGTGAGATCGAACCGCAGAAGGGTCAGGTGATCGTTACGCCCGGCGAGCGTGTTTCCGTGCTGCGGCAGGATCATTTTGCGTTCGACGCGTACGACGTCATCCGCACCGTGCTGATGGGCAACGCGCATTTGTGCGAAGTAATGGAAGAAAAAGAGGCGATCTACCTCAAGGAGGATTTCTCCGAGGAGGACGGCATCCGCGTCAGCGAACTCGAGGAGGAATTCGCAGAGATGGGCGGATGGAGCGCCGAGAGCGACGCCGAGATCCTTCTGAACGGCCTGGGCGTGACGAACGAATATCACGCGATGCAGATGTCCGAAGTGCCCAACGAGATCAAGGTCAAGGTTCTGCTGGCGCAGGCGCTGTTCGGCAATCCCGATATCCTGCTGATGGATGAACCGACGAACCATCTCGATCTGGCTGCGATCTCGTGGCTGGAGGACTTTCTTCTGGACGTGGAAAGCACGGTCATTGTTGTGTCCCATGACCGACATTTCCTCAACAAGGTCTGCACGCACACGGTCGACATTGACTTCGGCAAGGTCACGATGTACGTCGGCAACTACGACTTCTGGTACGAATATACGCAGATGGCGCAGCGACAGCTGAAGGAGCAGAACAAGAAAGCGGAAGCAAAGGCAAAGGAACTGCAGGAATTCATCGCTCGGTTCAGCGCAAACGCGTCCAAGTCCAAGCAGGCGACGAGCCGAAAGAAGCTGCTGGACAGCCTCGTGATCGAAGATATCCCGGTGTCGTCGCGCCGTTTCCCGTTCGTCAGCTTCAAGCCCGACCGTGCGATCGGCAACGAAGTGCTGACCGTTTCCGGCATCAGTAAGACGATCGGCGACCGCAAGGTGCTGGATGACGTGAGCTTCGTCATCCGTCCGCACGACAAAGTGGCATTCGTCGGAACGGATTCGCTTGCAAAAACGACGCTGTTCCGCATCCTCATGGGCGAGATCGAACCGGATGCAGGTTCGTTCAAGTGGGGGGTGACGACTTCGCAGGCGTACCTGCCGAGTGATAATTCCGCATTCTTTGACGGCTGCGAGGACTCGTTGATCGATTGGCTGCGCCGGTACTCGAATCTGATCTTTGAATCCGACGTGCGCAGCTGGCTCGGCCGCATGCTCTTTTCCGGCGAGGAAGCAACCAAAAAAGCAATGGTGCTTTCCGGCGGCGAGCGCGTGCGCTGCATGCTCTGCAAGATGATGCTTTCCGGCGCGAATGTACTGGTTTTCGACGAGCCGACAAACCATCTCGATCTGGAATCCATCGCGTCGCTCAACGAGGGCGTCATCAAGTTCCGGGAGACGGTGCTGTTCACTTCGCACGACCATCAATTCACGCAGACCATTGCCAACCGCATCATCGACGTGACAGCCGGACAGTTCTACGATAAAGTCATCACGTTCGATGAATACCTTGAAGAACAGATGGAAGCCTGAGGGAGTAGATCACGTTCCCCTTGATCCGAAAAAAGACCGCAGATCAGTTTGATCCGCGGTCTTTTGTATTCAGATTAAAAGGATCCGATCCAATCCGGTACGTCGTCCAGACTGTCGACGACCTTGTCTGCACCGGCCGCGAGGAGCGTCTCGCGGCCGAACGAGGACGTGATCGCAACGCAGTGCATTCCGCCTGCCTTTGCAGCCTGCACGCCGGAAACGGCATCCTCAAAGACGAGACAGTCCTGCGGTGCAACGCCGCATTTTTCGGCGCATTTGAGAAAGATCTCCGGATCGGGCTTTTTGCGCGTTACTTCCGACGCCGTAACGATCGCCGAAAACACGCTTCGATCAGCGCCGATGCAGTTGAGATTGCAGTGCACCTTTATGTCGTCAGCAGCGGAACCGACCGCGACGAGATATCCCATGTCGTGCAGCTTCTTCGGGAGCGTACGCGCCCAGGGAAACACGGTGACGCGATCTGCTGCCGTCTCGCAGTAAATGCGGTACGTCTCGGTACGCATATCCTCACAGAACGGTACGCCGTACTTTTCGCTTACGCTGCCGATAAACACGCGCTCGCCCATGCCGGTGAACGGCTTGAAATCCGCGTACTGCGCCGGAACGCCGTATCCTTCACGAAGCGCCTGCATCGCGGCGCGCGTGATGGCGTCCTCAGAATCGATCAGAACGCCGTCCATGTCGAAAATGATAAGTCGGATCATGCTTTCTGCTCAGCCTGTTTTTCAGCTGCTTTTGCGGCTCTGGCGAGCTTGCGGCGTCTGCGCGCCTTGTAGGACAGCAACAGTTCCAGATTCTCGTCCGGTGTGAGGCATGCGCCGACAGACACGCTGCCAACGCCGTACATACCGTGGAAGTCGCTGCCGCCGGTCATCAGAAGTCCGTTCTTTTTTGCAATCTTGCGCAGCTTCTCAATTGTCTCTTCGTCTGCGGACGGATGCCATACCTCGACGCCGTCCAGACCCTCCGCAATCAGCTCGTCGAGCAGCTCCATGTTGTGATACAGTGCAGGGTGGGCCAGAACGGCGATCCCGCCCGCGTCGTGAATGGCTTCAACGATTTCTTTCGGTTCGGGGTAGTTCGCTTCCCGAAGAACGTTCTTTTCGCTATCCGGAGAGAAAAGCTCCCTGTATACGTCGCCGTAAATGCGCTCCGTCAACCCGCTTTCCAGCAGTGCGTGCGCGATGTGCTGCTTATAAACGCCGGTCGAACCGGCAGCACATTTGATGATAAATTCCGGCGTAACAGGATACTGCAGAGCGGTTTTGACGATCATGTACTGACTTGCTTTCTTGCTCTCCAGCAGATTCCTGCGGCACAAACCCTCCAAGCGATCCGGACTGTCGGGCAGATAACAAAGGATATGCGCTTTCGTGCCGCGCGCATGATCGGTAGCGGATAACTCCACGCCGGGCAGAACACGGATGCCGTGCTGCTCTCCGATACGCATGCCGCGAACGTTGCCCGCAAGACAGTCGTGGTCGGTGATGGCGATCGTCTGAATCCCTTGTTTTTTTGCAAGAACAATCAAATTATCGATACCCATCGATCCGTCGGAAAGACGGGTGTGGCAATGCAAATCAGCGCCCAAAATCAAAAACCTCCCTACATCATGCGAGATCTATATATAGGTCAAATATTACATAAGTGTTACATTATTCTACACCATTTGCGATAAAAATGCAAGTGAATTCTATGCTATTTTTTATAATTATTTTTCCAAAGCGCGATAATAATTAAAACATAAAGCAAAAACGCGTCCGAGCTCGAACGCGTTCAAGGATTGTAAAAATGTCTAAACCGTTGCTTATTTTTTTCTCGATCCG
>CADAGA010000139.1 GCA_902787275.1 Oscillospiraceae bacterium
GATCTCGGTGATGCCGTCGATACGAATGTCGAAGTAAGGAGCTGCGCGCAGCGAGGACTCGTCGAAGTAGTACACGCCGTTCTCGTTGACGATCGCTTCCGCGTCGTTCATGCCGTAAGCGCCGGTGTAGGAGGTCAGGTTGTTTCCGTCGACCGTGAAGGTGGAGCAGTCAAACACCTTGATGGAGCCGTCCTTGATGGCGGCGATCGTCTTTTCAACAGCTTCGGCAGTTCCGTCCGCACATGCGGAGCCGAGGTCCGTAATATAAACGGCGTCTTCGGAGTAGCCTTCCGCCCAATCCTGCGGAACGGGCTCGCCGTCAAGAACCGCTCTGAACAGCGTCTCATAGTACACTTCCCAGTTGTTGGAAGCGGAGGTCAGCACGACGTCGGGGGCAACGTCCAGCATATCCACGTTGTAACCGACGGAATAGCACATGGTGTTCGTGCCGGCGGTGTGCGCCTTCTGCACGGCAGCAGGTGCGCCCGTGGAGTCCGCGTGCTGGCCGATGATGACGCAGCCCTGATTCATGAGGAATTCGCCGACAGCGGCTTCTCTCTCTTCGCTGAACCAGGAGTTCGTGTATTTGACCGTCATGGTGACGTTCGGAACGATGCTCTTGAGACCAAGATAGAACGCAGTGTAGCCGGAAACCACTTCGGCATAGTTGAACGCACCGACGTAACCGATCTTGATGTTTTCGCCGTCATAGCTGTTCGGATAATCCGTCTTGTTCAGCTCGCCGGAATCCAGCAGGGACTTCAGCTTCATGCCGGCCACGACGCCGGAAACGTATCTGGACTCGAAAACCTTGGTGAACGCATTGAAGTAGTTGGGCAGATTCGCGCCGGCAGCCATGTCGCCGGTCATAGCGACGAACGTGACGTCGGGATTCTGCTCGATCACGCTGCCGAAGTTGAACTGATGACCGTACGAGTTTGTGATGATGATATCACAGCCGCTCGCAATCAGGTTGTTCGCGTTGGTCTCGACAGAGGTATCTTCCGGAACCTTCTTCTTGTACTCAAGGGTGACGTTATAGCCTTCCGCCTTGAGTGCTTCGACCGCTTCTTCCATGCCGTTCATGTGCGCAAGCGTGTAGCCTTCGGTCTCGTCGCCGACGAGGATCGCGCCGACCTTGATGCTCTTTGCCGCATCGGCGTCGTCACCGCTCTTCGGCTCTTTGCCGCCGCTGCCGCAGGCAGCCAGGCTCAGCACAAGCGCCAGTGCCAAGAGAATTGCGAGAAACTTTTTCATGATGTTATCCTCCTTTTGATATATAGCAAATCATTATTGCTCAGCCTTGATCGCGAAAGGAAATGGAGCCGTCATCGCCCATGGACTCCACGATCGCAAGCGATTCGAGATGCACGCCCGTTTCACGGACGAGTCTGCCGCCGTCCTGAAACCCTTTCTCGATCACGATCCCTGCGCCGACCGGCAAAGCACCGGCGGAACGAACGAGACGGATGAGTCCGAGAAGAGCTTGTCCCTTCGCCAGAAAATCGTCGATGATGAGGATGCGTTCGCCCGCATGCAGAAACTCTTTCGACACGATCACGTCGTAGACTTTGCCGTGGGTAAAGGATTCAACACGCGTGGTGTAAACGTCCGCGGCGATGTTCTTCGTCTGCGTTTTCTTTGCGAATACGACCGGCACGCCGAACTTCTGCGCCGCAATACAGGCAATGCCGATGCCGGACGCCTCGATCGTCAGGATCTTGTCAATCCGATCCGCCGCAAACAGCCGATGGAACTCGTCGCCGATCTGCTCGAGCAGGCGAACGTCGATCTGGTGATTCAGAAAACTGTCAACCTTGAGGATATTGCCGGGAAAGACCTTGCCGTCCTTGCGGATCCGCTCCTCCAAAAGACGCATATCCACCACCCCTTCGACGAAACATGACACTATTATACAATAGGTTGTGTCAAAATGCAATATGTGATTGCTGTTTTTTTACAGATTTTCGTCCTTTTGCGCGGCACCGTGGCGGCGCTTCTGAAGCTCGTCCAGAATCCGGTTGTGATCCGCGTCCGGCAGAGCATAGCGAAGCGTCGGCATCGCGGAAAGGATCATGCCGAGCGCCGGCGGAACCGATACAAGGAAAAACATGGCAGCCGCGTACTTGCCCCCGGCATAAGTCGTGAAATCAGCACCCTTCAGCAGATCGGCGTTGAGCACCGCGACGTTCTCGCCGGAGAAGCCGACGATCGCGTACACCGCGCCGGAGATCAGAGACGCAATACCGGCGGACAGCTTGGTAATAAAGGACTGTCCGGCAAAGAACACGCCGTCCGGACGGATTCCGTTGTTGTAGTCTTCATAGTCCACGCAGTCCGCGATCATCACCGACTGCAGCACGTTCAGGCCGCCCTGCGCCCACGAAGCGATAAAGAATACAAAACTGATCAGGATCGTCATCGGCCAGCCGAGCAGATTGCCGTGTGCCAGCTTATAAATCAGGAAAACGAGCGCGAACGGGATCGCCCCGAAAAGCGAATACGCATTGTAGAGCGTCTTTTTCTCGAATCTGCGCGTCAGGCTCGGCGTAACGCCGGAGGACACCAGCATACCGCCCATGATGCCGATGAACAGCATCACAACCTTGATAATCATAGAAAAGTTGACGCCGTTTTCGGTCATCAGCGTCCCGCCGAGGTCGTTATTGAAGAAGTAATACATGACGAGCGTCATGGCGACAAGGGAAAGCAGCTGGATCGGACTTCTGAGTACGCCCGAGATCAGCAGCTGACGGAACGGCCGGCAGCGCCACATTGTCTGGAAGTTTTCCTTCATCGAGTGGGACTCGCTCGACTGCGATACGCGTTCATGCACGGTCAGACCGGCGACCTCGAACAGGATCGTGGAAATGACCGTCAGAATGACCGCCGTCAGAATGTAAGCACCGCGCAGCGCATGCGCTTCATCCATGCCCTTCGCGAGGAAAAGGCCCTTGAAAGCCGGTGCGATAAAGGTAAACGCCATGCCGATAACGCCGAACGACGCGCAAATACGTGCAAGCGACAGCGCTTTTGCGCGATCGTTCTGATTCTCGGTCATCAGACTCGTCACACCCCACAGCGGGATATCGCCGATGGTATAAGTCATGCCCCAGAGAATGTAAGAGATCGCAGCCCATGCCACAATCAGCACCCTGGAACCGAGCGGCGCAAGGATCGAACCTCCGCTGCCGTCGGGCCAGGCGTACATGCCGTTGACGAAAGGCAGGATCGTCGTCACCAGGATCACGGGAGGCACAAACATCAGGTAAGGTTTACATTTGCCCCACTTGGTGCGCGTCTTGTCTACGATCGAGCCCATCATCGGATCGTTGATCGCGTCCCACACTCTGGCGACGGCAAAAATAACCGAGCATGCCATGGCGGGGATGAAGATCACGCTCTGAAAATAGAACGTAAGACCCGTTGCGATTATGTTATAAATTATATTTTGACCGGCAAGACCAACAAGAAAACCGGTCAATTCCCCCTTGGAATAGGTCGTGGGATCCAATGCTTTTTTTCTGCTCATACGCACTTTTCCTTTCCGTTCGCTGTGACGACCGACACGGACGCCGCATTGTAAATTCATTATATATGATTTGACGGAGTGATTGCAAGGGTTTTCTGAAAAAATATATTTATTCCACAATTTCCGTAATCGCATTATGCCACAATATTTTGCGGTTGGGTATTGCATTTAGTAAAGATATAGATTATAATAACGTAAAAATCACTTTGGAGAGTTTTGCCATGACGAATCGTTCCGGCTCCTATCTCAGCGGAAGGTTCCCGCAGCGCCTGCGCACGGTTTTTACGAGCGCGGACGGGCTTTCATCCGACCGCGTGCTTTGCGTTCGGGCTGACGCTGACGGGACGGTTTTCGCCGGTACGGACAGCGGGCTGTGCAGGATGATCGACGGTGAATTCGCCCCGGTCTTTTCCGAAACGCTGACAGGAAGCATATCCCGCCTTCGCCCGTTTGCGGACGGTTCGCTTGCCGTTTTGTCCGCCTGCACGGTCTACAAGCTCTCGCGCAATACGCTGAGTGTCGTGCGCGTGTTTGAAGAACCGGTCGTTGATTTCTGCGAACAACGCGGAATGTACTGGTTTCTGACCGAACACGAGCTGCTCGTGCTCGATCCGGTCAAAAACGAGATATGGGTACAGCGCGGGCTCGAAGGCGGCAAAGGACGCTGTCTTGCCGTTTCCGAGACAGAGAGCTACGTTGCAACGGATGCATTCATCAGCACCGTCCACGGCAAACGTCGTGAATGGAAAAACATGGTTCCCGCTTTCTGTACCATGCCGAACGAAACGGTTCGCGCCATGTGCTTCGACGACGCCGGACACCTGTGGGTCGGCACCGAAGAAGGCGCTGCGATCTATGACAACACAAACCTCTGGATGACCCCGGATAAGCTTCAGCTTCCCCGTAACGCGGTCAACACCATCGCCATGGACGGCACAGGCGGCGTCTGGTTCGCGTCGGACGTCGGCGTGATCTGTCTCGACCGCGGCAAGCTGAAGTATTACTCCGCCGAGCGCTGGGTCCCGCAGAACGACGTCAACGATCTGTACGTCACCGACGACGGTGAGACAGTCTTTGTCGCGACGAACAAAGGTCTGTCGATGATTTCCCAATGCACAATGTCTCTTGCAGATAAAGCCGCGCTGTACGAGGAAACGATCGAACGGTATCACGTACGCCGCGGATTCATTGCAACGCGTCTGATCAACAACTACAACATGGATGACGGCGCGGTGCAGATCTCGGACAACGACGGTCTTTGGACAGCATGTTACGTCGCGGCGCAGAGCTTGCGCTATGCCGTCACAGGCAGCGAAGCCGCACTCGAGCACGCACGTCGCGGCATGCGTGCTGCGCTCCTTCTGACACGCATCACCGGCATCCCCGGTTTCACGGCACGCGCGGTGCGCTATCCCGGCGAAAAGGGCTTCGGAGACGGAAACAAAGAATGGCATCTGTCTCCCGACGGCTCGTGCGAATGGAAGGGCGAAACGTCCAGCGATGAGATGACAGGACATTTCTTTGGCGGCTGCATCTACTACGACCTGTGTGCAGACGACAGCGAAAAAGCACAGATCCGAGAAGCTCTGTGCGGGATCATGGAGCATATCCGGCAAAGCGGTTTTCGGCTTATGGACGCGGACGGTCTGCCGACGACGTGGGCATGCTGGGATCCGGTTCTGCTCAACAACGACGACAAGTGGATCTTTGAACGCGGGGTCAATTCCCTGGAGCTGCTCGCATTTCTGAAGGTCTGCAGCCATATCTCCGGCGACGCGAAATACGACGCGCTGTACCGCACGTTTATCCGAAAGCACCATTATCTGCTCAACGCTGCGCGGCACAAGATCCGCGACGCGCACGTCTGCCACATCGATGACAATCTGGCGTTTCTCGCTTCCTTAACGCTTCTGCGTCTTGAGACCGATCCCGCGATCCGCGCACTGCTTCTGTGCGGAATGGAGGATCACTGGCAGTATGAA
>CADAGA010000140.1 GCA_902787275.1 Oscillospiraceae bacterium
GTGTCCGACGAATGCGGCGAAGCGTTCCTGCAGATTTATCCGCAGTTCCGGGAGAAACTGACGACGGTCGAGAATATCCTGCCGCAGTCGTTCGTGCGGCAGAGCGCGCTTGAATCCGAGCCGGAGGAGATGTGCGGGACGGACGTGCCGAAGCTCGTCTCCGTCGGCCGCCTGTGCTATCAGAAGGCGTTTGACCGCGCGGTGCGCGTTGCGCGCATCCTCAAGGACAGAGGCGTTTCGTTCTGCTGGTACGTCGTCGGCTTCGGCGGCGAGGAGGAAAAGCTGCGCGCGCTGATCCGCGAGCTGGACGTGGGCGACTGCTTCCGGCTGCTGGGCAAAAAAAGCAATCCGTACCCCTACGTGCGCGCGTGCGATCTGTTCGTGCAGGCGTCACGCTACGAGGGAAAGGCCGTGACCGTCCGCGAGGCGCAGATGCTCGCAAAGCCCGTTCTGATCACGGACTTTCTGACGGCGCGCAGTCAGGTGCGCGACGGGTTCGACGCGGTGATCGTGCCGCAGGACGAGACGGCGATCGCCGACGCGATCGAGTCGCTGCTCAAAGACGATGACAAACGCCGCACGCTCTGTGAAAACGCGCGTGCAACGGACTACGGCAACGCGGAAGAAGTAAACAAAATCTATCGAATGATCGGGGAATGACGCATGTATTTTGAAGACAAGCGCTCGCGCGACGAGACGATCCGCGCGGATCTGTTCCGCTACACGGGCAAAACCGACAAACGCGCGCTGCGCAAGTGCCGTCGGAAGTCCGCGGGGTTCCGTTTTACCTATTATCTGCGCATGTGCGCGTATGCGCGTGAGCGCACGCTGCTCAAATACACGCTCTATCCGTTTTATAAGCTGCGCAAGAACCGTGCCGGCGGCGCGGTCGGCGCGGAGATCTACGAACTGACGCCGATCGGCAAGGGGCTGCACATCGCGCACGGCGGCTGCATCGTCATCCATTCCGGCGCGGTGCTTGGCGACAACGTATCGCTCTCGCAGGGCGTGACGGTCGGTCAGACGCTCCGGGACGGCAAGGTGCTGCTGCCCGTGATCGGCAATAACGTCTATCTGGCGCCCGGTGCGAAGGTGATCGGCGGCGTGCACGTGGGCGACGACGTTGCCGTCGGTGCGAACGCCGTGGTGACGCACGACGTCCCCTCGGGCGCGGTCGTCGCGGGCGTGCCTGCGCGCGTGCTGCACATGGGCGGCGCGGGCGACTATCTTTTGAACCCGTACACGGGAGAGGAAAAAGCCTGATGGAAACGGCGGTATCTCTGATCATCCCGATCTACAACGCCGCGCAGTATCTGCCGGCGTGTCTCGAGCGCGTCACGGCGCAGACGCTGTTTGCGCGCACGCAGGTGCTGCTGATCGACGACGGTTCGACCGACGCGTCGCCGCGCATTTGCGACGAATACGCCGCAAAGCACGCGAACGTCGAAGTCCTGCACCGTGAAAACGCCGGCGTCAGCGCCGCGCGCAACGCGGGACTGGAGCGCGCTTTCGGGAAATACGTCGCGTTCGTCGACGCGGACGACCTGCCGCACCCGCAGATGCTCGAGCTGCTTTTCGACGCAGCCGAGCGGACGGGCGCGCAGATGACGTTCTGTGCGTTCCGGTTCGGTACGGCCGACGGCGAGGGGACGCAGAGCTACGGCTTTCCGCAGAACGAGCCGTTCGAGCGCAGCAAGCTCGCAGGGTATATGCTCTGGCACGAGGACGGCAACGCGATCTGGAACAAGCTGTTCCTGCGCGCGCCGATCGAAGAGAACCGCATCCGCATGACCGTCGGACGAAAGCTCGGCGAGGACAGGGAATTCATCCTGCACTGCCTTGCTTTCTGCGACACGCTTTGCTACGTGCCGCAGGCGCTGTACGACTATCGCTACGTGGAAAGCGGCGCCGTTCGCCGCCCGCGGGATGATTATGCCGAACGGCTGACGACGCAGTATGCGTCGGACAGCGCGCAGTTTTTACGGCTCGGGCTCAACAGCGATTCGTTAAAAAAAGGCAGCGCATACTTGCTCTGCCAGCGCACTGCGGCGACCATCGACCTGGTTTGTCAGACTTTTTCCGGCAGAAAGCGGCTGCGCATGCTGCGCAGGCTATACACGGACAAATCGCTGCACGGGACGCTGCGCGCCGTTCTTCCCGACGCAGGGAAAACGATCGATTTCTACACACGGACGCTGATGCGCCTCGTGCTGCTGCGGCTGGTATGCGCGTCGCGGCTTTGGATGCACATGATGACGATACACATGAAGCTCTATGAAAAACGCCCCGGAGGAGACGGCGCTTGAAAAAGAAACTGCTGTTTGTAATTCCGTCGCTGCGCTGCGGCGGTGCGGAAAAGAGTCTGGTGACGCTGCTGCAGCTTTTGGATCCCGAACGATTCGTCGTCGATCTGCTGCTGTTCCGGCGCGAGGGTCTGTTTCTTCCGCAGGTGCCCTCGTGGGTGCATGTGCTCGACGCGGGCGCGGATTACGTCGCGTTCGACAGGGCCGGCGGCGACGCGGTGCGGTATTTTCTGCGCCGCGGTAAGCTCGTCAAGGCGATCCGCCGGATTCGCTACGGCCGTCTGATGCGCAGCAGTTCGGCAAAGCAGACGGCGCTCTCGTGGAAATATATCTCCCGCTTTCTGCCGCGCCTGTCCGGTTACGACGCGGCGATCGCCTACCTTGAACAGACGTCGACCTATTACGTTGTCGACCGCGTGCAGGCGAAGCGGAAGATCGCGTTCCTGCACACAGATTACGAACGGCTGCTGCGCCGTCGGGAAACGGACGAAGCGTATTACCGGAAGATCGACTGCCTTGTCGGCGTGTCGGAGGCATGCACGGCAAAGGCTGAGGAAGCTTTTCCGTTTCTGCGCGGCAAAACGGCGACGATGCACAATCTGATCGCGCCTGAGGTTCTGCACGCGATGGCGCAGGAGAGCGATCCGTTCCCGCGGGACGGCGTGCCGAATCTGCTGACGGTGGGACGCCTGTCCGAGCCGAAGGGCATCGACCTTGCGGTACGGGCGTGCGGAGAATTGAAAAAGCGCGGCTGCTGCCTTTGCTGGTACCATCTGGGCGTGGGCGAGGAGCAGGAAAAGATCGAATCGCTGATCGGCGAAGAGGACGTGCGTGACTGCTTTTTCCTGCTGGGCGAGCGGGAGAACCCGTATCCCTATTTCAAAAACTGCGACGTTTACGTGCAGCCCTCGCGCTTTGAGGGCAAATCCATCGCGGTGGACGAGGCAAAATGCTTTGCGCGTCCGATCGTCGTGACGGATTTCGGAACGGTGCGCGACCAGATCGGGGACGGCGTCAACGGACTGATCGCCGAAAAGACGCCGCAGAGCATCGCGGACGCCGTGGAACGGCTGCTTTCGGAGCCGCAGCTGCGGCAGACGATCACGGAGAATCTGCTGCATGAAAAAACGGGCAACGCGGATGAGATCGAAACGCTTTACGCGCTTTTGTGAGGATAGAAAATGAAACTTGCATTGATTTTGCTGGCTGTCTTTGCGTCTCTCGTGACGGCGGCTGCGCTCGTGGACGCCGTACCGGCAGCACGCACGTGGCTGCGGCGCATCGGCATCGGTTCGCTCCCGCCGCAGACGGCGAAAACAAAAATGCGCGCGGCCGCAGCGCGGATGCTGCGAAATACGCCGGCCGTGCCGATCAGCGACCAGACGCGGTTCACGCTGCCGGAACGCATCCGGGGCGTCTACAAAAGCCGCAAGGTGCAGTCGTGGCAGAAGGCGGCGCTTTTGCTGGGCGTTGCGCAGAGCGGCGACGAGGCCGAGGCAGGCGCCTGCGCGGCCGATCTGCTGACGGCGGACGGGAACTGGAGGACGCCGGTCAGCCGCGTCGACGAGGCGCTGCTCGCGTATGCGCTGCTGCGCACGGCAAAGGAGCCGCAGACGGTGCGCCGGGCGATGGACGACGTGTATGCGCTTTTGCGCACGGCTGCGTCGGACGGCACGGTGCCTTATGACGCGCGCCGTTCGGACAGGCGGTTTGTCGACACGGTCGGCATGATCTGCCCGTTTCTCTGGCTTTACGGAAAAACCTACGGCGAACCGCAGGCGGCGGAGCTCTGTCTGCGGCAGCTTGACGAATACAGGACCCGCGCGCTGAACCCCGTCACGGGGCTGCCCGCGCACGCGATCCGCCTGTCGGACGGCGCGGTGCTGGGGATCGGCGACTGGGGACGCGGCTGCGGCTGGTATGCGTTTGCGCTCGCGGAGCTGCTGCGCTGCGGCGCGGATGTGACGGACGAAGCCGTGCGCTTCGCGCAGGCGGTCATTCCGCTGCAGCAGCAAAACGGCGCGTGGAGCCGTCAGATGCTCTCGGAGTGCGGGACCGAATCGACCGCGACGGCGATGCTCGGTCATCTGTGTGCGGTATTGTATACCGTTACGCAGGACGTGCAGTATAGAACGGCGGCGGAAAAAGCGCAGCGCGCGCTGCTCTGCGCCACGCGCAAAAACGGCGAGACGGACTTCGCGCAGGGCGACACAAAAAGTATCGGCTTTTATTCCGCGCGCCTGACGGCTTTGCCGGCGGCGACGGGATTTGCACTGCTGCTGACGGAGGAGCTGCAATGAAGAAACGGCTGCTGTTCGTGCATCCGGCGCTGCGTTTCGGCGGTGCGGAAAAGAGCCTGCAAACGCTGCTGTGCACGATCGACTACGCGCGGTACGACGTGGATCTGCTGCTGCTGCGACCGGAAGGCGAACTGCTTGCGCTGCTTCCGCCGCAGGTCCGGCTTCTCGACCTGCCGCAGAACGCGCAGACGTTTTCTTTGCCGCTGCGTCCTGCATGTACGCAGTTTTTGAAGCAGGGCAGGCCGCTGCTCGCTCTGTCGCGCATTTTGTTTTCGCGCGCGGTGCGCGGCGATCTGCCGGTGCGCACGCTCGAGCAGCGCGGCTGGAAATACCAAAAGAAGGCCTTTGCTCCGCTGCCGGACGTTTACGACGCTGCGATCGCATATCTCGAGGGCAGTCCGATCTATTTCTGCGCGGATCTCGTCCGTGCGAAGAAAAAGATCGCCGTTCTGCACAGCGACTACCGCAAGCTCGAAATGGACAGGGATTTCGACAGCGCGTATTTCGCGCGTTTTGATTCTCTCGTCGGCGTTTCCGACGCGTGCGCCGACGTGCTGCGGGACTGCTTTCCGGAGCATCGGGAAAAGGTGCGTGTGCTGGAAAACATCATCTCTCCCGCCGTTCTGCGTGAACGGAGCGCCGAGCCGGCGGACTTCGACGCGGACTATCCGGGCCTTCGCGTACTGACGGTGGGACGGCTGGACGCGCCGAAGGGGATCGACCTCGCGCTGGAGGCGTGCCGGATGCTCAGGGACGATGCGGATTATCGCTGGTACGTGCTCGGCGACGGCCCGCAGCGTGATCTTCTGACGGAACGCATCGCGCAGTACGGCCTGCAGGATCGCTTCATCCTGCTCGGAGCGAAGCTCAATCCGTATCCGTATCTTGCACGCTGCGACGTC
>CADAGA010000141.1 GCA_902787275.1 Oscillospiraceae bacterium
GGAGTTGCCCGAAAAAGCGACGCCCTCCGAGATCGTGACGGATTTCAGGCTCGTGTTTGCGCGAAAAACCGTCGTGCTCGCAAGCACGGTGCCGGATTCCTGCCCCTGCACCTCAAAGCGTGCGGGAACCGTGACGGAATCCGCGCTGCCGACGTACTTGGAAAGAGTGAGTGTACCGGCTTCGTCATCGAGCGTATAATTCCATTCCGTCAGCGCCGAGCCGCCCGTCTGCGCGGCGGCAGCGGGGATCAGCAGCAGCACGAACAGCGCCGCCAGAAGCAAAGACAATCCGCGTTTTTTCATGGTCGTTCCTCCCTGCCGGATCATAAGTCCTATTGATTATACTGCATTTTTATAAAATAATCAAGAATTACCGAATAACAATTCAAAACCCGATCAAAACGCCGACACGCTGCAGCCGCGATACTTCGACGCGTTTTCTGCCTCTCCCGCTTCGGGAAAGCTGTCGCGGGCCGTTTCTCTCCTTGCAAACCGGAAACGACTTTGCTATAATCAAAGCAAAAGGAGTGATTCGCATGAAACTGAGAAGGATCGTCGCCGTTCTGCTGGCGCTTCTGTGCGTCTCGGCGCTGCTTGCGGGCTGTTTGCGCATCCAGCTTCCGGACGTCCCGAGCACCGATCCGATAACGCAGACCACCACCGAAGCGCAAACCAAGGCACCCACAAGCGAAGCGCCCACGCAGCCGCGCACCACGTCCCCGCCCGAGACGACGCAGGCCGCGATCGATAAGAACGGCAGCTATTACAGCCGCGACGACGTGGCGCTGTATATTCACACCTTCGGTCACCTTCCGTCGAACTATATAACGAAGAAGCAGGCGCAGTCCCTCGGCTGGTCTGGCGGGAGTCTGGAACGGTACGCACCGGGCAAGGTCATCGGCGGCGACCGGTTCGGCAACTATGAAGGATTGCTGCCCGAAGCGCCCGGCCGACTCTACACGGAATGCGACATCGATACGCAGGGCAGGTCAAGGCGCGGCAGCAAACGGATCGTTTTTTCCAACGACGGACTGATCTATTACACATCCGATCACTACGACAGCTTCACGCTGCTTTACGGGGAGGAATAACCATGCAATACGTTTTTTTGGACGGCGCGCGCATCCTTTCATACGCCGATCTTCACGCCGCGTTTACCGCCGTGCTGACGCCGGATGAAGGCTGCGGCAGCAACCTCGACGCCCTGCACGACGTTCTGACCGACCGTGTCGAGCCGATCGGGATCGTGATCGTGAACGAAGCGTCCCTGCGCGAACATCTCGGACGCCGTGCCAACGGCTTTTTCCGGCTGCTGCGCGATCTGCAGGCGGACGGCGCCGTGCGCGCTGCGGCGGTTTCACTGGACACAGATAAGCTCTGATGACGCGTCTTGCCACCGAGGCTCTTTTTCTTGACAATCTCCCCGCCCCTCGGTATAATGAAAATATGTAAAAAACAAAGGAGAATTGCTTATGTTCACAGAAGAAAACGGCAAGATCTGGCTCGCCACAGGCAGCGAACGCGTCTATCTGAATCCTTCGATGGCAAACCGCCACGGTCTGATCGCCGGCGCCACCGGCACAGGCAAAACCGTGACGCTCAAGGTCATTGCGGAATCGTTCAGCGAAATGGGCGTGCCCGTGTTCATCGCCGATATCAAGGGCGACGTTTCCGGCATGTGCCTGCCCGGCTGCGAAAACAAGCATATCCGCCGCTCGATCGACACGATGGGCATTGAGAATTTCAACTACACCGCGTTCCCCGTACACTTCTTCGACGTTTACGGCAAGCTCGGTCATCCCGTGCGCACCACGATCTCCGACATGGGGCCGGAGCTGCTCGCGCGTCTTCTGGATCTCAACGACGTCCAAAGCGGCGTACTGCGCATCGTGTTCCGTATTGCCGACGACAACGGTCTGCTGCTTCTGGATCTCAAGGATCTGCGCTCCATGCTGCAGTACGTGGCAGACAACGCGTCCGAATACAAGATCCGCTACGGCAACGTATCGCCGCAGTCGATCGGCTCCATCCAGCGCGCACTGCTGACGCTGGAGGACGAGGGCGGCAACATCTTCTTCGGCGAGCCGGTACTCGATATCGGCGACTGGTTCGATTGGGGTCCGGACGGCCGCGGCGTGATGAATATCCTGGAATGCGCCGAGCTGTTCCAGCACCCGCTGCTGTACAGTACGTTCCTTCTGTGGATGCTGACCGAGCTCTACGAGCTGCTGCCCGAGGCGGGCGACCTCGACAAGCCGAAGATCGCCTTCTTCTTTGACGAGGCGCACCTGCTGTTCAAGGATGCGCCGAAGGCTCTGCTCGAAAAGGTGGAGCAGGTCGTGCGTCTGATCCGCTCCAAGGGCGTTTCGGTCTGGTTCATCACCCAGAATCCGATGGATATCCCGGAATCCGTACTTGCGCAGATCGGCAACCGCGTGCAGCATGCCCTGCGTGCCTACACGCCCAACGAACAGAAGGCCATCCGTGCCGCCGCGCGTTCGTTCCGCGTGAACGAAGCATTCGATACGGAGACGGCGCTGCAGGAGCTTGCTACCGGCGAGGCGCTGGTTTCGGTGCTGGATGAAAAGGGCATCCCCGGTATCGTGCAGCGCGCCAACATCCTTCCGCCGAAGAGTTCCATGGAAGCCGTGGCGCCGGCCGTGATCGGCACCGTGCTGGCCACGTCGCCGCTGCTCGATAAATACGCGAAGATGCTCGACCGCGAATCCGCCTATGAGATCCTCACCTCCAAGGCGGAACAGGCCGCTCGCGAAGCCGAAGAGCTGGCACGTCAAAAAGAGGAAGAAAAAGAACGTCTGCTGGCTGAAAAACAGCGTTTGGCCGAAGAGAAGCCGCGCGCCGCCGAGGAGCGCCGCATCGCAGCGGAAGAAAAACGCGCTGCCAGCGCAAAGCGCACGGCAGAACGCGCAAGCAGAAGCTCTGTTTCCGGCAAGGCGAACTCGATGATGAACAAAGCCGCCTCCTCCGCGATGAACACCATCGGCCGCGAAGTGGGCAAGCAGCTGATCCGCGGCATCTTCGGTACGCTGAAAAAGTAATCAATCGCAAGGAATCCTGACACGGCAAACACGATAAACACACAAAAATGGGAGTGCAGCGATCAACACTGCACTCCCGTTTCCTGTTTTATGAACCTTTTGTTTGTCGCGGTTTCCCGTCACTCCACCAGCGCTGCGGAACGGATCGTCTTGGCAAAAGGCAGCGTACGGTCATTTTTGCCGATGTAGAAGCCGCTGCCGATGTTGCAGGTGATGGTATTCGCCACAAGGCTTCCGTAAATATGCAGACCGTCCGTGCTGATCTTGATGTCGCCCTTCGGCGCATACACGATCCCCCACATATTCAGCGCACTGCCCTGCGAGCCGAGGGTAACGTTGCCGTTTCTCGAATACAGAGACAGCGTGGCGCCGTCGTCATTGTAGGTGTGCGAAGCGCCGCCGATCGCGATGTTGCCCTCGGCGATCATGCAGCCGTTGAGCGAAATATCGCCGCCCGAGCGCGTCTCGATCGAACCGAGCGAATACACAAAGCCGTGGATATCGCAGTCGCCATTGCCGCCGAACGCAACCTTGCCCCGACCGCACCACACGTCGCCGCGCAGATTCAGGTAACCGTTGAGGAGCATAACCTCGTCGTTATTGTTGTACCCGTTGCCCCAGACGTACACGTCGTCCTTGAGGATGTTTCTGCCGCCGCCGCCGAGCGTCAGCTTGCCGTACACAGACGTCGTACTCTTGACCGTGACCTGCGCGCCCCACGCCGTGGTAGAGCTGAAGTCACCCATGCAGTGAACCTTTCCGAAGGAGTAGGTACCGCTGCCGTTGCGCAGCGTCAGATCGCCGCCGGTATACAGCTCGCCGCCGATCGTCGTACCGGCAGAGAAGGAGGCGCTTCCGCCGACGTAAGCGTTGCCGTTGACCGTAACGCTCATGCCCCACGCGGGATTCAAGTCGCCGCCGACGTATAGATCTCCCGTCACGTAAACAGGACACTGCGGCTTGAAATCCCCGTCCACGTACAGATTGCCGCGCACGTACATAAACGCCGTGCTGTTGTAACCCGTGCTGAGAGAGCCGTGGCAGATCACGCTGCCCGGGGAATAGGAAATAATGTTTTGCAGATTGGTGTCTCCGTTGTAAACGTATAGATACGACGCATTGGGAGACAGGTGTGTGTGTTCGGCGGTAAAGTGCTCCTCTTCCGCAACGGGAGCGATGGACATGATCATCTCGTCCCAGTCGGGCATCGCCTGTTTCGCCGCATGTTCAACGACGTCGGGACGATGGCTCATGTTGTTGTAAAAACCGACTTGCCGCGCCGAGACGATGGTTTGAATGATCGCCGCATCGTTCGTCGTGACACGAATATTGCCGTTGCCAAAGATGGCGCCCGCCACCTCGCGGAAGTCGCCGTTGAGGTTGAACGTGGATTCCGCTCCATGGAACATCAGATAGTCGAAGTCGATCGACATATTCTTTTGGAGGTACTTGGCGGCTGCGTGTGCTTCGATGCGCATTTTATCCCCGGAAAACAAGCCGGAAAACAGCGTTTGACACTCAAACGTGTCCCGCACACGGATCACACCGTCCTGCGGAAACTCAATGACAACACTGTCGGTCGAGAATCCGTTTTTTTGCACGTAATCGAGGGCAATGACTCTGGCTCGCGCCTTGTCGGGCAAGGACGTCACCGACGCCAGCGCCGCAGCATCCATGGCATTTTGCAGACGGCTTTTTTGGTAGTACCGCAGTCCCAGATCCGTCACAAGAGACGTCACCGTCAGAAAGATGATCAGCGCAAAAGCAGCGATCACCATGACCGCGCCGCTCTCATCCTTGAGAAAGCTTTCCCGGTCATGCCGAAAACGGGTTCTTATTTTCACAATTACCGCCTCCTTTCCGTGGACGTCGTTTCCTTGGCTGTGCCGAACAACAGGCGTGCTGCCCGTTATTCCGCAAAGGATGCCTGAATCGCCTGAAGCTGACGGGTCAGCTCTTCGACAGCCGCACTCGCCTGCTCGATATGGTAATTCTGCATCTGTACCTTCTTTTGCAGTTTGACCTGCTCCTTGCGCAGCTCGTCCTCACCGGCAGACAGCTTCTCGGCATACGCGTACGCCTTTTCCTTGATCTCCGATTTCATCTGCGCGATCTCGTTTTTGTGTGCTTCGTTCTTTTCAACCAGCAGCGCATTTTCGACGTGAGCGCGGCTCAGTTCCGTTTTGAGCGAAGCATTTTCGCCCTCCACCTTATCAAAGTGGACCTGCGCCGTGGCATACTCTGCGTCCTGCACTTCCTTTTCTTCCTGCGCAGCCTTCAGCTTCGCCTTGAGCTCCTCGATCGTCCCCAGCGCCTGCTCGTACTGCGTCTGTACGGACTGGTACTGTTCGCAGCGCTGTTTCATCCCCTCGATCTGTGTGGACGCCGTTTCCAGCTCTTTTTCCAGACGTTCTCCCTTCAGTGTTC
>CADAGA010000142.1 GCA_902787275.1 Oscillospiraceae bacterium
GTGCGCCGAGGTCTGTCCGCGCAGAAAATCGAGCGGACGCACGCGCAGTTTTCGTACAAGCACGAGGAAATTGATGACAAGCATCATCACGAGCGGGGTGACAGTCGTCTGCAAAAACGCCTCGGCGCTCGGCAGCGTTTCATACGTGACCAGCGAGTAATTCGTATAGTACACGTCGATAAACAACGATTCAAAGAACGTGTAGCCTGCGACGTTGCCGAGGATAGACGCAAGCACGGTCACGACGACCGGCAGCAGAAGGTAGTGCCGCACAAGCTGCGCGCGGCTGAAGCCGGACGCACGCAGCGTGCCGATCGCACCCGCTTCGCGCTAGATGGTGTTGGACGTCGTCACGGCGAATACGAACGCCAGAATGGCAATGACAATATACGAAATCAGCGTGATCGACGCTTTATCGGAACCCATGTCCTCGCCGGTGAACGTGATCGCCAGATTCCGATAGCGCGGCAGATAATCGCTGACGCCAACGATCTCGTTATCGTCAAAACGGACGTCCGTCAGCTTGCGGAGCTTCGCGAGCGTTTCACGAATGTTCGACGTATCATACAGCTTTGTCGCGTCCACCTTGTCGAGCAGCCCATAGATCTCATCAAACGAAAAATCGAATCCCGTTTCCGCGTCGTTTTCGAGCGCATCGAGGTCGATCTTCGGCGGCTCCTGCTTCGCAAGATCCGCGTCGTCCATCAACGACTGCGCTTCCTCGAACGCGTCCTGCATCGCCTTGAGCGCTGCCTCTGTCGTGCCGAGCTCCGCCGCGACGAGCGCTTCGACGGTTGTACCCTTCTTTTTGCAGACGGCGTCGAGCATCGCCTCTGCCGCTTCTTCCTGCGTCAGTCCCGCGACGGAAAGCGCAAGCGCTGTCAGATCGTCTTCGGACTTGCCGGCCATCTCCATCGCTTCCGCAAGCAGCTCCTGCTCGCCTTTTGTTCGCGCGTCGAGCGCCAGACGCATTTTTTGCGCGGCGGTGAGTCCTGCGGCGTCCATCATTTTTTCGTAAAACGTTTCTTCGTCCATGCCGGACTTTTTCAAAAGCAGCGCAAACGTCTCCTCTTCGGAAAGCGACTGCACTGCTTTTTCGACCGCTTTGGCAGACGCGTCGGTCACCTTGCGTTCGATCGTTTCTGCCGCCGTTCTGAACTGCGGTTCGAGCGTCGCGGCAAGCGTCTTCGCCTCGTCCCAGACCGCGTCGACTTTTGCCTGCAAGACGTCCTGCGCTTCTTCTTTCAGGATGTCCTCGAGCGAATCCATAAACGTCTGCGAACGCGCGTCCTGTTCGGCATCGTCCGTATAAGGCGTGTTGTATTTCCACGCGTAGTTCTGCGACAGATGCGCGTCTCCGAGCGCAGCAAAGCCCGCGTCCGTCACGACGCCGACACCGAAGCCGATCGCGCTGAACATCATGTCCGAATTGCTTTCGTACAAGCAGCTGTAATCCGGCAGCGCGACAAATCCGCTGACCGTGTACGCCTTGCCGGAGAATCGAAGCACGTCGCCGACGGCGATGCCGTTGGTCTCGGCAAACAGGCGGTCGACAGCGATCTCGTCTGCCGCAGCCGGAAGCGCGCCCTTCATCAGGCAGACCGTGTTGACCGTACTGCGCGGCGCATAAATGCGGACGGTCTTCTTCGTGCCGTCCTCGGTTTCGAGCTGTTCGTTTTTATAAAACAAAGGCGTGAAGCGAAGATCGTTCGCGTCCTCGAGCTTCCGCAGCAGCGCATCATCCGGATGCTTCGTGAACGTGATATGTCCGTCCTCGACATTGTACTTCGTGAAGCTCTCCACGTAAGAAGCATGCACGCTGTTGTCCGTAACCAGAAATCCGGACACGATGCCGATGAACAGTACAAGAAACAAAAACACGGCAATGTATTTGCCGCAGTCGCTCCGCAGATCGCGGAGAAAGCGTTTGCGCAAAGGATTTTTCATACTGCTCACCATTCCAGCTCGGACGCGGATACTTTCGCCTCGCTATAATAACTCTTGCGGATCGCGCCGTCGCGCAGATAAAACACTTGATCCGCCATGTGCCGGATCGCGTCATTGTGCGTGACCATCACGACCGTGCAGCCGTATTTTTGATTGACGTTCTCGATCAGCTTGAGGATCTCCTTCGACGTGTTGTAGTCGAGCGCACCGGTCGGCTCGTCGCATAGCAGGATGTCCGGATTTTTGACGACCGCCCTGCCGATGGACGTGCGCTGCTGTTGCCCGCCGGAAAGCTGCGAGGGCAGCTTGTTCCTTTGATCGGCGATGCCGAGCATATCCATGAGTTCGTCCACGTCCAAAGGATGATCGCTCAGATACGCGCCGACTTCGATGTTCTCACGCACGGTCAGGTTCGGGATCAGATTGTACGTCTGGAACACGTATCCCAGATGCCGGCGGCGGTAATTCGTCAGCGCCTTTTCCCGCAGATCGGCGATCCGCTCGCCGTCCACGCAGACGCTTCCGGTGTCCGCCGTTTCGATCCCGCCGAGGATGTTCAAAAGCGTCGATTTTCCGCTGCCGGACGGCCCCAGCAGCACGCAAAGCTGCCCCTTTTCGATGGACAGGTCGATCCCGCGCAGCACCTCGACGCGGCTGTCTCCCGCGCCGAAAGCTTTATGTATATCTCGCATCTCTACAAATGCCATTTCGTACACCTCGTGTTCGTTTCTCTCGGTTAGCATAAGCTAACCTCTGCTCAAAAGAAAAAGGCGCACGCCTTGATCTTTTTGGAGTTAGCCTTTGCTAACCGTTATTGTTATATCACTTTTCCTCTCCGATGTCAATACCTTTTCTGTGTCATTTTCCGCATTGAAAGCCGCCGGAATCCCGCTGCATTTCTTCTTTGCTCTCAAATGAAGCCGGGAACAGACTGCCTGTTTTCGGAATGGCAAGTCTCGGCAAACAGTGCCGGGGCTCTCATTTGTTTCATATTACATTCCCCTATAAAAAATGAGTACAATGATTCCCGCGACGACGGCCGCGCCCGCGACCCAGATCAAGGTCAGGATCAATCTCTTTTTCAAAACCTGTTTCCAGGTCTGTACATAGGGAATATCCTCACAGCCGGTCAGCACCCAAAAGCGGCTGTATCCGACCCAAACCGTGTCGATCACGATGCCGTCATACCAGTTCATCACTTCCAGAAAGAGAAGCGCCTGCCAGTATGCCGGGCGGAAGGTTTTCACTCCGTTCCAAAAGCCGATGATCAGCACCAGAGCCGTCAGCATAACCAGAAAGAAAGGGATCATAAAGCGTTTTCTTTTTCGGTTCACTGTTTCTCTGTCGATCAAGCCGATTTCAAAGGCGCGCTCCTGAACCGCCTTCGGATAAAAGTACAGGCCGTTCAGCGCATTGTTCCCCACCGCAGCCTTCACCATCAACGTGAACAGGGCACAATATAAGAGAAGTTGAAGGAACAGCATCATTTCTCCTTATATCATCGTGCAGATCCCCGCCAGCGCCGCCGCAATGACCGGCGACAGGACGATGTGCAGGATGTGCGTTTTCTTATTGTAGCCGAACAGGTGCGGACCGAGCACCGGTTTTGTTTCCGGATAAAACCGCGGGAAGAAATTGCTGCGGCATAAAAGGACGAAATCAAAAAACAGGATGTCGTAGGCCTTTAAAAGCCACAGCATCGCCGTAAAGCGGACGAAGAATTTCCAAAAATGGAATCCGTTCCGAATGCCGTCCCAGCCGCCTAACACGACCGCGCCGAGAAACAGCGCGAAAGATACCGCGATCAGGAACCATCCCAGCGCGTGCGCGCCGGGAAAGCGCTCGTCCCGCGGCTGCACCGCCGCCTGCACCTCTTTCGGCGCAGAGGTAAAAAAGCGTTTATCCTGGATCAGCGCCACGCCCGCATACAGCATGATGAACAGACCCGCCATCATCATGACAGCGCACAAAAGTGTTACCAGCATCTTTACTTTCTCCCCACTACAGTCAGCCACGGCTTGTCCGGATGGCTGTCGATACGAACTTCGGAGAAGCCCGCCGCACACAGCGCCGACGTGATTTCTTCCGCCGTGTAGCATTTCATCCCGTCGATGATCTTCTCAAACTTAAGACCGGTCTTGTCCGTACCGTCGGATTCGTTGCAGATGAGGAACACCCCGCCCGGTTTCAGCACACGGTAAACCTCGGCAAAACACGTCGGCAGTCCCGGCCAGAAGTAAATTGTCTCAAACGCCGTGGCGAGGTCGAACGACGCATCTTCCAGCGGCAGAAACGCAACGTTTCCCTGCAGAACGGTACATCTGCCCGCTTCGATCACGGCGGCGTTAAGGGCTTTCGCTTTCTCCACCGAAACCGGCGAATAATCGAGCGCCGTGAGTTGCGCCTGAGGATAGCGCTGCATCAGCTCCGCGGCATTCCGGCCGCCGCCGCAGCCGAGCTCGGCGATCGTTTCCGGCGTTATTCCGCGCAAATGCGACATGCCCCAGTCCGCTAATTTTGCGTGGCCGCCGTTCATGCCGTCCACCATCAGCTTGCCGAGAAACCCCTCCGGCTTTCTGGTCTGGTTCACGTATTTTTTAAAAAGTCCCATCCGATCCTCACTTTCTGCCGACCAGCAGCGCCGAACCGGACAGCGCTATCCACGACGCCTCTTTTTTCGTCATGAACATCCCGTCCGTCGTGTCGATCAGCTCGACCTTTTCAAAGCCCATATCTTGCATTTTTTTGACAAACGCCTGCATATCGCCGTACTTGGATTTCGAGAAGATGTCATGCATCGCAAACGTCCCGCCTTTTTTCAGCACCCGCAGCGTTTCCCAAAGGATCGCCTGCCGGTCGTTCGTCGGGATGTTGTGGTAGACATAGTTGCTCGTCACCGCGTCGAAGCTCTCGTCGGGAAAGTCGAGCGCAGTCGCGTCGCCGCGCCGGAAGTTGACGTTGCGCACACCTTCCGCTTCAGCGTTGCTTTCGCACAGCGGTTTGTTGAAGGATGCGTACTCCTTGCCCCAGCGGTCGATGCCGATGAAGCCGGCGTTCGGATTGCGTTTCGCGCAGGCGATGGCGAGCGCGCCGCTGCCGCAGCCGACGTCCAGACCTTTTCCGCCGTCCGGGAGTTTGACATACCGTGCGATTCCCTCGATGATCTGCCGCGACATCTGCCGCTTGCCGTCGTAGGAAAATGCGCGGTACATGAGAATCATCCAGACCGACACGCCGCAGCCGACGACCGTGCCCAAAAGAAAAACGATGAACAGCACTGTCTTCAGCGCGCCGGAAACCAGTCCGGTCAAGCCGAATACGATAAATAAAGCCAATAACAACGCGGTCAGCAGTACGGCGGTCAGTACCATGCCCTTCGGCATCCAGTTTTTGTAATCGGGTTTCATGACGTCTCCTTTCTGCACCGGAAGCAGCCGATGCCCTCTACTGCGGTCACAGTCACATTCCCATACATGCCTTGCAAAC
>CADAGA010000143.1 GCA_902787275.1 Oscillospiraceae bacterium
TACCCTAAAAGTTTTAATTTGTAAATGAATATAATGTAAACAATTAAAAAAGCGCCTTGTGGCGCTTTTATTTTTCCTTTTCCGGGTTGTGCTCAATATATTCCCATATTTCGTTATAGTCTTTCTGGTTGCGGATGATATGGTCGTAATATGTTTTTTGCCAAATTGAAACACCGCATTTCTTTGAAACATATCTTTTCATACCGGCTATAACCGTAGGGGCGGATACCATCCGCCCGCCATTATTCGTGATCCGCAAAATCATATGCACATGGTCAGGCATTATAACGTATTTATCGACCGATATATTTTCGTAAATATTCGCAATATTATTTATTGCCTTATCAACAATTTTTCCGTATTGTGATAATATGATTTCATACGGGCGGATGGTATCCGCCCCTACAATTTCGGATAATATTTTTTTACGGTCGCGGGTGCATATTGTGATAAAATACGCACCGTTCTGCGAATAATCATAATTCTCCAAACGGTTTTTCTTTCTGTCCGGCAAAGTCATTTTCCGCCCCGCAGCTTGTTTATGCGGTCGCGCAGATACGCGGCGTGCTCGAACTCGAGTATCTTCGCCGCGGCGCGCATCTCCGCCGTCAGCGCGGCGATCAGTTTTTCCTTCTCGACGCGGCTCATGCGCCGGCCGCCGTCCTTCTTGTCGCTGCGGCTGATCTCGATGATGTCGCGCACGTCCTTGCGGATGGTCTGCGGCGTGATGCCGTGCGCTTCGTTGTATGCCTGCTGCTTTCTGCGGCGGCGCTCGGTCTCGCGGATGGCGTTCTCCATCGAAGGCGTCACGCTGTCGGCGTACATGATGACCATGCCGTCCGCGTTGCGCGCGGCTCTGCCGACCGTCTGGATCAGCGACGTTTCCGAACGCAGGAAGCCCTCCTTGTCCGCGTCGAGGATCGCCACGAGCGACACCTCGGGGATATCGAGTCCCTCACGCAGCAGATTGATGCCCACCAGCACGTCGAACGTACCCAGACGCAGATCGCGGATCAGCTCCATACGCTCGATCGTGTCGACGTCGTAGTGCATGTAGCGCACCTTGACGCCGAAGCCGTCGAGATAGTCCGTCAGATCCTCCGCCATTTTTTTCGTCAGCGTCGTGACCAGCACGCGTTCCTTGCGCTCGATGCGCAGATGGATCTCGGAGATCAGATCCTCGATCTGTCCGTCGGTGGGCTTGACGACGATCTCGGGATCGAGCAGACCCGTCGGACGGATGACCTGCTCGGCGATACACGCGCTCTTCTCGCGCTCGAACGGACCGGGCGTCGCGGAGACGAATATTTTCTGGCCGACCTTGGCGTAAAACTCGTCGAACGTCAGCGGCCGGTTATCGAAAGCCGACGGCAGACGAAAGCCGAACTCCACCAGGCTCTCCTTGCGCGAACGGTCGCCGCCGTACATCGCGCGCACCTGCGGCAGCGTCACGTGCGACTCGTCCACGAACAGAATGAAATCGTCCGGAAAATAGTCGAGCAGCGTGAACGGCGGGTCGCCCGGTTTGCGGCCGGACATAATGCGCGAATAGTTTTCGATGCCCTTGCAGAAGCCCGTCTCGCGCAGCATCTCGATATCGTATTCCGTGCGCTGGCGGATGCGCTGCGCCTCGAGAAGCTTTCCCTGCGACTCGAATTCCGCAACGCGCTGCTGCATCTCCTCGTAGATCTCCCCGATCGCTCTTTCCATCTTCTCCGCCGACACGACGTAGTGCGACGCGGGATAGATCGCCACGTGCGAGAGCACCTTTCTGACCTCGCCCGTCAGCGCGTGGATCTCGCTGATGCGGTCGATCTCGTCGCCGAAAAACTCGATGCGGAACGCGTTCTCGTTGGAATAGACCGGGAACACCTCGACCGTGTCGCCGCGCACGCGGAATTTGTTGCGCGAAAAGCTCACGTCATTGCGCTCGTACTGGATCTCGATGAGCTTGCGGATCAGTTCGTCGCGCGATTTTTCCATGCCGGGACGCAGAGAAATCACCATGCTGCGGTAGTCGATCGGGTCGCCCAAGCTGTAGATGCAGGAGACGCTCGAAACGATGATGACGTCCCGCCGCTCGGACAGCGCCGACGTCGCGGAATGGCGCAGCTTGTCGATCTCGTCGTTGATGGCGGAATCCTTTTCGATATAGGTATCGGTCGTGGGGATGTACGCCTCCGGCTGATAATAATCGTAATAAGAAACAAAATACTCCACTGCGTTTTCCGGAAAGAACTCCCGGAATTCGGAGCAAAGCTGTGCAGCCAATGTTTTGTTGTGCGCCAGCACCAGCGTCGGTCGATTGACCTTTTCGATGATGTTGGCCATCGTGAACGTCTTGCCGGAACCGGTGACGCCCAGAAGCGTCTGTTCCGCAAAGCCCTTTTCGAGGCCGTCGACCAGGTCGTCGATCGCCTGCGGCTGGTCGCCCATGGGTGCAAAGGGCGCGTGCAGTTTGAATCGATCCATAGGGTTTTCTCCTTACACGAAGATCGTCGCATAGCGCGGGCTGTCCGCCATGGAAAAGCAGTCGTCACCCGCCACGATCAGGTGGTTTTCGAGATGGATCCCGACGCTCGCGAGCAGATTCGCCACGTCGCGCGTCGCACTTGCGTCGGCAACGGACGGCACCGCAACGCCGCCGGGGTGGTTGTGCGCCAGCACGGCGTACACCGCATCCGAACGCAGCGCGGCTTCCATAATGCGCCGGTTATCCATCCGGATCTGTTTGACGCCGCCCTCAAACAGCCTGACGGTATGGTTCAGCTGACCGGAATTGTCAAAGGACAGAAGAAAAATGTTTTCCGTTTTCATGCCGACGAACAGAGAACGCACGTATTGCGTCAGCGTCTCACGATCGGTCATGCTGACGCGATCCGGCGCTTTTCCGGCGAGATACCGCTTGGCAAGCTGCGGCAGGATCGACAGGAATACGGCCGTGTATTCTCCGACGCCCTTGACCTTTTTCAGCTCCTCCACCGGCGCGTCGAGCACGCCCTGCAGAGAGCCGAACGCGTCGATCAGATTGTGCGCGGTCACGTTCGTATCGCCCTGAGGGATGGTGTAAAACAGCAGCAGCTCCAGCACGTTGTGCTCCGAAAAGCCGTCCAGTCCGCTTTGCAGAAACAGATTGCGCACACGTTCCCTGTGCTTTCCGTGCGGATGCGTACGCGGCGTTTCGTCCATCGTCATAGTCCTTCCAAATCAGTGTTTTTTCCACGTAGTCGGTGCGAAGATCATCAGGATCGGGAACAGCTCGAGTCTCCCCGCGAGCATATCGAGCGTCAGGATCAGCTTCGACGCATCGCAGAACAGAGAGTAGTTTCCGGTCGGTCCGACGATCTCCAGACCGGGTCCGATGTTGTTCATACAGGCGGAAACCGCGGTCGCGTTCGTCACCATATCGTAATCGTCCAGGATCGCCAGCAGCAGGAACGAGCCGGCAAACAGCAGCATGTACGTGATGAAATAAGACGCCGTCCCGCGAACCGTCTCTTCGTCCACGCGCTTGCCGTCGGTCCGGATCACGTGCACGGAACGCGGGTGCAGCATCAGCCGCACCTCGCGCACGAACGTCTTGACAAGCAGCATGATGCGCCCGACCTTCAGTCCGCCGCCCGTCGACCCGGCGCAGGCGCCCATGAACATCAGCAGCACCAGTACCGTCTTGGACAGGATCGGCCACTGGTTGAAGTCCGCCGTCGCAAAACCGGTCGTCGAGGTCACGGAGATCACCTGGAAAAATGAATAGCGGAAATTTGTGAAAAACCCCGGATACAGATGCCGCACGTCGATCATGACCGCCGCCGTCGCGACCGCGACGATCGACAAAAACCAGCGCAGCTCGGAGTTTTTGAACACGGGTCGGAACTGCCGCAGCAGCAAAAGGAAATACAGATTGAAGTTGAGACTGAACAGCAGCATGAATACGCCGATCACCATGTCTGCGTAAGCGCTGTGGTAATGCGCGATGCTGTCGTTCCAGATGCAGAATCCGCCCGTGCCGGCCGTACCGAACGTATTGCACAGCGCATCGAACAGCGGCATGCCGCCCGCGAGCAGCCGAACCGTTTCCAGAAGCGTCAGCGCAATATAGATGCCGTACAGGATGCGCGCCGTGGATTTGACGCGCGAAACGAGCTTGCCGACCACGGGACCGGGCACCTCCGCGCGCATGACGTGCATCAGCCGCACGGAATGCTCGTTCGACTTCGGCAGCACCGCCATCGTGAACACCAGAACGCCCATGCCGCCGATCCAGTGGGTGAAGCTGCGCCAGAACAGGACGGAGCGCGGCAGCGACTCGATGTCGGTCAGAATGCTCGCGCCGGTCGTCGTGAAGCCGGACACCGTTTCAAACAGCGCATCACAAAAATGCGGGATCGCGCCGGACAGCAGAAACGGCATCGCGCCGAACACGGACAGAAAGATCCACGACAGTCCCACGACCACAAAGCCTTCCTTGGCGTAGATGTCGCGTTTCTGCGGCATTCTGTATGCCAGCACACTGCCGAACGCAATCAGCAGAACGATGGGGATCAGGAACGCGATCAGGTAATTCATAGATTCACCTGTTTTTTCTCCGGATTAACGCGTGTCTTAATCCGCCAGAATGTCCCGCAGATCGGAAAGCGCCTGATTGGTCGTGATGACGACCACGCTGTCGCGCAGCTCGATCGTATTGTCGCCGTGCGGGAAGATCACTTTGTTGGAACGGATGATACAGCCGATCAGGATACCGGGCTTGAGATGCAGCTTCTTGAGCGGGATGCCGAATGCCGGAAAGTTCTCCGCGGCGTTGAATTCGATCGCCTCGACCATGTTGTCGGCGATCTTGTATAAAGTGCGCACGCTGCTGCCTTCGGAATTGGAACGCGCGCGCAGATAAGACAAAATGTTGCCCATCGCGATGTAGCGCGGAGAAACGATGCTCTCCTGCCCCATGGCCGACATCATCTTGACCAGCGACGGGCGGTTCACCTTGGTGATGACCTTTTCCACGTTGCTGCCGGAGGCGAACATGGAGATGATGATGTTTTCCTCGTCGATGCCCGTCAGCGTTACGCACGCGTCCATGCCGTCGAGTCCCTCCTCGGTCAGCACGTCGCTGTCGGAGCCGTCGGCATGGATGATCGCCGCTTTGGGCAGCAGATCCGCAAGCTCACGGCAGCGCTCGCGGTTGATGTCGATGATCTTGACGAAAACGCCGATCTCGCCCATGCGTCTGGCGAGATAATACGCGATCTTGCCGCCGCCGATGATCATGACGGATTTCACGCGTTTTTTCAGAATGCCCAAGCTCTTGAAGAACGCCGAAAGCTCGCCGTGCGATGCGGTGAGCGTGATACGGTCGCCCTTGAGAAGCTGGAAATCGCCGGTCGGGATGATCGCCTTTTCCCCGCGGATGACGGCACAGACCAGCACGTTGGAGCGGAACTTCGACACAAGGTCGCGGATGTACTGTCCGCACAGCGGATTCCCTTCCTTGAGCGCGATCTCCGCGAGGTCGACGCGGCCTTTCGCGAATTTTTCCACCTTCATCGCGGCCGGGAACTGGATGATCCTCGAGATCTCGAACGCGGCGTCGTATTCGGGGTTGACGAGCATGCTGATACCCAGCTCGTGCCGCATGAAGCCGAACTGTCTGGAATACTCGGGATTGCGCACGCGCGCGATCGTGTGGCGCGCGCCGAGCTTTTTGGAGATCATGCACGCCAGAATGTTCAGCTCGTCCGCGTCCGTCACGGAAATGAAAATGTCGCACTTGTCCACGCCGGCTTCCTTCTGCACGTCGCAATCCGCGCCGCTGCCCACGACGCCGAACACGTCGAACCGGTTGACGGTCTCCTCCACGAGCTTCGGCGCCGTGTCGATCACCGTCACGTCGTGGTTTTCATTGGAGATCTGTTCGGCGAGCGTCGTGCCGAGCTTGCCGAGTCCCACAATGATGATTCGCATATCTTTCTTACTCATGATATCTCGCTTCTTCAGGATTTCGTATCGTTGTCGTATCCGTAACCGTACCCGTAGCCATAGCCGTAGCCGTACCCGTAGCGTCCGCCGTAGCCGTACCCGTAGCGGCGGCCGTAACGGCGGCGGCCGTACGTGCGGTCTGCGCCTATGGAAACGTTGTTATAGATACAGCCGGCAAGATCCGCCTTGCCGACGGACAGGTCGTCGATCGCACGGGCGATCTTCTCCACCGAGCTGTGATCCTCGCGGATAACGAGGATCGTCGCGTCGGCGTAATTCGTCAGGATGGATGCATCCGTGACCACGCCTGCGGGCGCCGTGTCGATAATCACAAAGTCAAACTCGCCGCGCATGGAGCGGATGGCCTTTTCCATCTTCTGCGTGGAAAGAAGCTCCGCCGGATCAGCGACGGCATTGTTGCTCGCCAGCAGAAAGATCTTGTGCTTCTCCACGTACCGGATCGCCTGCTCGAAGGTGCTGGCGCCGGACAGGATGTCCTCCAGACCGTGACCGCGGTTTTCCTTGCCGGTCGTCAATTCGAGCAGCTTGCAGACCGACGGCTTGCGCAGGTCGGCGTCAATCAGCAGCACGGAATGACCGTTCTGCGCCAACGCGATCGCCAGATTCGACGCCACAGTCGTCTTGCCTTCGTTTTCGCCGGCAGACGAGACCATGAATACCTTGTAGTTCTTTTTGGAGGCCATGCTCTCGATCTTCGTACGCATCGCCTTGAACGTCTCCACGAAGGAGAATCCCACATTTCCGGAATCGATAAGCAGATTCGGCGAGCCGTTCTTGCCGCCGCGCGGCAGCGTTCTGGCGACCAGGCCGATCACGCGCAGATCGAGACGGGAGTGGATGTCGTCCGTGCTCTGGATCGTGTTGCGCGTCAGATTCATCGCCATGATGACGATCAGCGCGAGCACGACGCCCGCGAACGCGCCCACCATCAGATACATCAGCGCCGAAATATTTGCATTTGCCCGCGTTGCCGCGACCGGCAGTTCGCAGACCGCAATGCTCGACTGCGGATAGCCGATCTTTTCCACGACCTCGCCGAAATGATGGATCACCGCCAGCGCAAAATCATAGGACTTTGCCGCGCTGCCTGTCGTGATGGTCATGACGATGATGTTTGTCCCCGTCACCGTGCTCATGTTCATCGCGCGGCCGACTTCCTCGGGCGTTGTGTCGTACGAGCAGGTCTGCGCCACTTTTTCACACATCGTGCGGCTGGAGAGGATATATTTGTAGGTATTCGCTAGCGTGATGGACGCGTTCAGGTCGCTGCTGGAATACGCCTCCTCTTCCTCCTGCTGCTGCCGGTTGGACACCACGAAGGAGATCTTGGACGAATAGGTCACGGTTTTCAGAAACTCCGCGGCCGTAAAGCCCAGCAGGCCGAACAGAACGGCTGCCAAAACGATTATCCACCATTTGGACAGGATCATTTTGGTCAGATATGCCACGTTGATCTGTACGCCCTTGCGTTCGTTATCCGTGTTGCTCATTGTTCATCAGTCCTTTCCGCGTGATTCCGGACGGGTCTTCTCCCGATGGATTCATATGTGACGCCGGTTCCGACGAACCGCTTCGGGTCAAAGCAGTTGCGCCCGTCGATCACCAGCGGTATTCGCATGGTTCTTTCAAAGTCCTGCGGCGTCAGACTGCGGACTTCGTCCCATTCCGTCAGAATGATACACAGGTCGGCGCCGCGCAGCGCGTCGGCAACGTCCGCGCAATAGCGCACCTCGGCGGGCAATGCCGCGGCAAACCGCTCCGCCGCAACAGGGTCCCATGCCTGCACCCGCGCGCCCTGCTTGAGAAGCTCGGACACGACCTTCAGCGAGGGTGCGTCCCGCACGTCGTCGGTGCCCGGCTTGAACGCGAGTCCCAGCACCGCGGCCGTCTTGCCGCGAAGATCCCCGCAGACAGCGCGCGCTTTCTGCAGCGGCAGCAGCTTCTGCGCCTCGTTGACGTCGATCGCAGCGCGCACCGTCCGCAGCGCCTGCCCCTCGTGCGCGCTGATCCAGTACAGCGCCTTGGTGTCCTTCGGGAAGCAGCTTCCGCCGTACCCGACGCCGGCGCGCAGGAACTGCCCGCCGATGCGCGCGTCATATCCCATGCCCTGCGCGACGTCCGTCACGTCCGCGCCGACGGTCTCGCAAAGATTTGCGATCTCATTGATAAAGGATATCTTGAGCGCGAGAAAGCTGTTGGATGCGTACTTGATCATTTCCGCCGAACACAGACTCGTTTCCACGATCGGCAGGCCGAACGGTTCGACCATCCTGCGCAGCACGCCGCGCGTTTCTTCGTCCGCGGCGCCGATCACGATACGCGACGCGTGCAGCGTATCCTGCACGGCGGTTCCCTGCGATAGAAACTCCGGATTGGACGCGACGCGGAGATGCTTTTCGCCGGTCTTCTCGTTGAAATACGTCTGCAGCTGCTCACACGTGCCGATCGGAACGGTCGACTTGACCGCCACGATCGTCCCGCTCTGCGCAAACCGCGCGATGCTGTCCGCCGCCGCGTATACGTATCGCAGATCGCACGAGCCGTCCGGCATCTCCGGCGTGCCTACGCCGATCACGATCACATCCGCATCGGCATACGCCGTTTGCGGGTCGGTCGTAAAACGCAGGCGCGTCGCATTCTCACGCAGCAGCGTATCCAGTCCCGGTTCATAGATAGGGCATTTGCCGCCCTGCAGCATGCGGATCTTTTCGCCGTCCACGTCCATGCACGTCACGTCATGGCCGATCTGCGCCAGACAGATTCCGGTAACCAAGCCGACATAGCCTGCCCCGGAAACGGTTATTTTCATAATTGACGCTCCTTCTTCGGAAAAAGCTGTAACAATACGTTTTGCGTCCACGTCTGCAAAGAGAACTTCTCTGCAACGTATGCGGCGTTCTGCGCCGTTTCGGTCGTCTGTACGGCACGGCATACGCCGTCGAACAGCGCCTGCGCATCCTCCGTCGGGAACCATTCCGCGCGCGGCAGACCGAGCTGCCGGTGCTGCGGAATGTCGCTGAGCGCGAGCGGCAGGCCGCAGTACGCGCCTTCCAACACGGCGTAGGGCATACCTTCCGTGCGGCTGGCAGACAAAAACACGTCGGCGGCACGATAATATGTGCCCACGTCCTCGCGCGGCGGCAGCAGCTGCACCCATTCCGGCACGGCGCCGAACCGCGCACAGAGCGCCTCACGCGCCTGATCGCCGTGTCCCGCCACGCAGATGCCCAGCGTGAACCGGTGCGCCGGATCGTACCGCCCGAACGCGTCGAGCGCGACGTCGATCCCCTTGATCCGGAAATCGTAGCCGAACAGCAGCACGAACGGATGCGGACAACGGATCGTCTGCGTCTGCTGCAGACGCTCAAGATCCACGCCGTTCGGTACGAGAACGCAGCCGGAAAATCCCGCGGCAAGATAGGCGCTTTGCACCGCTTCGCTCACGCACAGGATACGGTCGGCGTGAATGAGTCGCCGTCGCAGCGCCATGCTGCCGCGCGAAAAGTGCGGCAGACTGTGTGCGTGGTACACGTGCGGGATCGGTTTGCCGAGAAGCGCGATCCGCAGCGGAAGATAAAAATGCGAATCCGTAAAATGCGAGTGTACGCACTTCACGTCGTGTTTTCGGATGACTCGCCGGAGAAGACCGGCCGCTTTTGCCGCATCGCGCGGCAGGTAATACACCGGGAAGTCTCGCTCCAGCGCCGGCGCCCACGCGCGGCTGCGTGCAGATTCCGGGAAAACCAAAACCGTTTCCACGCCCCGTCCGCGCAGTGCATCCGCCAGCGCGCGGATAGACGAGAGGAAATTGCCCGCGTACGGCGCGGCGTAATTCATCAGTTCCAGAACGCCGCTCATTCCGTGTCCTCCTGCTCTTTC
>CADAGA010000144.1 GCA_902787275.1 Oscillospiraceae bacterium
TCGACCGCGGGCAACACCGGCCGTTTCATCATGACCGGCGGCCAGATCGCTTACAACGTTGCAAACGGCACCCGGAACGGCAGCAATCCCTACTATTACGGCGACGGCGGCGGTGTTTGCAGCAGAGAAAACGCTTCCAACGGATATATCGTTTATGACCTGACCGGCGGTTCGATCCACCACAACGCCGGCATGGAATACGGCGCGGGCATCAACTTTACCTGCAACAACGGCACGCTCAACATTGGCGGCGACGTGGAGATCACCGATAACTACGGCAATGAGGGCGGCGTCAGAGTTTCCGTCGCGAGCAGCGCGGTCAATTTCTCCGGTGCGCCCGTGATCGACAGAAACGTCACAAAGAGCAATGCGGAGTGCAACTTCTATATCAACAATCCCCCGACGATCAAGATCGTCGGCGAGATGACGAACGACACCCCGATCGGCGTCACGATGAAGACACCCGGCGTGATCACGGGAAGCGATGACGCGTTCCTGAACGACGTTTCCAAATTTGTGAGCGAGAACGCGGGTTACGGAATCATCCGCAACGGCGACGGACAGCTTGCCATGGTGCACATGCGCAACGCATATTTGGACTTCGGCACGGGACATGAGACGCTGGCCGCTTCTTTTGCGCAGAGCAAGGGATATGCGGTTTCCGGTACCCGCGTCACGGTCCCGGTTCCGTCCGATGCCGCAAACAGATGGGATACGCGCAACTGCATAGACGAGGATATGCGCCTGTTTATCGCCGGGATCAGCAGCGAAGGCTCCCTGTATGACGCAGGCGAGAAACTGTACCATATGCAGGAGCTTGCGCCGCAGCCGATGAGCGCATATGCCGACGCTAACGCGCTGCATACGGAAATGTACGCATGGCTCGACGCAGCGCCTGCCGACGACGACGTGTACTATATGCTCTGGGAGCAGGCTTACACCGGCGACATTACGCTGTCGCTCGATCCGCTGATCTGCGGCACGGAAGTGACGATCTCCAATTACGGCTCGATCGCCACAAACTATACCGAGCCGCAGCCGAGCTACACCGTGACCGGCGGGAGCACGGATACATGGTCGGTGAGCTGGTATGACGCATACGATGCGCAAACCGGTTCCATGGGCAGCTTTGCCGAGGGAATGATCGTCGGCGGCACGGACTATTACACGCGCATCAGCGTATCTGCGCCGTTTGGATACTACATCGCGGATGCCGCGCAGACCGTGACGGTGACCGGCGCGAAGCAGGTCTGGTACCCGGCTTCGGTCAGCTATACCGGCGCTGCCGCGATCGTGGCGAGCGTGACCGCCGAGCACGGCGACTGGGGTTCCGACGCCGTCGTGACGAAAGAACCGACCGAGAGTGAAGAGGGCGAGCTGTCGTATTACTGCACGAAGTGCGGCGGCCTTCTGAACACCCAAACTCTGCCTGTGTTGACGTACCATGACGTGACGGTCGCGGACAATATCCGGAACGGCACGGTAGGGGTGACGGCAAACAGAATGTACGTCGGTTCGACCGTGACCGTGACCGCTGCGCCGGACGATGCGGACACGTTCCTGTACCGCCTGTACTACAGCGGCGTCGGACAGGAAGACGTGGAGATCCTTGAAAACGACGGCGTTTACAGCTTCATTATGCCCGATTATGACGTGACGATCAATGCTGAATTCAGACCGACAAACATGGTCTATGTGGACTTCGGCGCGGGACACGAGGACTTCGTGCAGACTGCGTTCGGCGAGGCGGAAGGCCTTACGGTGAACGGTTCCGTCGTTTCCTTCCGGTTTGTTCCGGATGATCCGGATTTCGACAACGCTGCTGTCGCACAAGAAGAATTCACGTTCAGGTCAAACTCATATATCAACTACCATAATGACGTGGATAACGGGGAAAGATATATGTACCAGACCGCGCTGCATCCGCTGGATTACTATTTGGACACCTACGGCAGCAACGCCGAAACGCAGGTGCAGAATGAATTCTGGACGCTGCAGGACATGTCCGTGGAAGAGGGGGTCACCTTCTATGCGCTGTGGGCACAGCCGGTTTCGGGCGCTGTAGTGACCATAACGCCGCCGGCATGCGGGACGGAAATGTACACCTACTACCGGAACAGTACGGTTCAGGTGCTGCCGTCGCCTGCATTTTCTGCGACCGGAGGGCTCAGCTTTGAGGATTACATGATCTTCTACAACAACTGGTCCATCGGTCTGCACGACGGTGAAACGACCACGCTCACGGGCGGCAACAGCTATACAGCGTACGGCTTCCTGCAAGCGCCGTGGGGCAGCTTCCTGCCGGATGATCTGACCGGCCATGTCTCGTTCGAGGGCGGCACGCTCACCGCATGGGACAGCCACACAAGACAGTTCTTCCTTTCCGTTCCGGTTTCCCACGACTATGACGAGAACGACGTCTGCACGGGCTGCGGAGCACGCGTGCCGAGGGACAGCCAGTCCGTGTCCATTGACGACCAGATCGCGCTGAATCTGCTGCTTGACCTCGACGCACGCGGCAAGACGGCGGATGACGTGACGATCACGCTGAACGGCGACGCATACACGGTCGAAGAAGAGGTCGTAAAGATGTCCGGCGGAGACTATGACGGCCTGTACAGATTCAAGATCGTCATGGCGCCCGCGCAGATCGCGCAGGAGATCGTTGCCACGATCGACGGCGACGAATGGCCGCTCGAGACGTCCGTCAAGGCGTACTGCGCGGAGCTTCGGGATGACACGAACGAAGATGCCGACGTGAGAGCGCTTGCTGCGACGATACTCGCCTACGGTCAGGCTGCGAACAACGTGTTCCTCGGCGGCGCGGATGAGATTGCAGACATCAGCACGATGGACAAAGACGCCGTGCAGAGCGCGTCCGTTACGTTCACCGACGGCACGGGTGCCGTCACCGGCGCGTCGTTCATGGCGCTGACGAAGCCGGAGTTCCGCTTCTACACGAGCGGTATCAGCGAAACGCAGGGCTACGACTACAACCGGGCCGGCGTTTCCGCGAAGATGGCGAACGGCAATGATTCGCTGAACGCGCGCTTCGTCAAGAAGGCGGACGGCAAGGTGCTGCTTGAGGTCACCGGCGTTTCCGCCGAGAACATGGACAAGACGATCACCGTGACCGTCACCGGCCTCGGCACGATCACCTTCAACGGCAACGCGTTCGCCAAGGCCATGGCAAAGAGCAGAAATACGGCGCAGAGCGATCTCGGCGCAGCGCTCTACAACTACGGCTTGGCAGCGAAGAGCTGCTTCGGCGCATAAGGAGGAAGAGCGATGAAAAAAACGTACGAAAAGCCCGAACTGCGTACCGAGCAGTTTGACGTCGAGGACGTCATCACGGCGTCGGGAGGCTTCCTGCAGACTGTTGCCGATCAGTTCGAGAATCTGATCGACAACCTGAGCGATATGCTTGGCGGTCTGGGACACTAACCAAAAAACAAAAATCCGGCACGGATCAGGCCTTTTGCGCCTGTCTGTGCCGGTTCTTTTCTGTGCGATCTCGCAGCATTCTGTGCTTGCGTATACGGCAGATTTACATCTTGTATTTTGACACAGTAGATGATATACTCATTTTGTAGTGCTTTTCTATCTTTTTCATATTTTGAAAAGTGAGGAACGGTTATGAAGTGCAGTCATTGTGGCGCGGACCTGAAAGACGGCAGTCTGTTCTGCTCGGAATATGGGCACGCGATTCATTCAATATTTAACTGCTGATCATTACGAAGGAGGAGTTTTATGCGTTACGAAATCAAAGGTGAAAATCTGCCGGTAGTGGTGTGCTATCTGGATGCCGGCGAAGAAATGGTGTGCGAGGGCGGTTCCATGTCCTGGATGGATGATGGGATCCGGATGCAGACCGAAGGCGGCGGCCTCGGCAAAATCTTCGGCCGGGTGCTGACCGGCGAGAAGATGTTCAGAAATCGGTATGTTGCAGATCGCGCCGGCGAGATCGCGTTTGCATCGTCGTTTCCCGGTTCCATCCGCGCGGTGCAGGTCACGCCCGACAAACCGATCATCGCGCAAAAGGGCGCATTTCTGGCATCGTACGGAAATCTGGATGTATCTGTTCATTTCCAAAGAAAACTCGGCGGTGGCTTGTTTGGCGGCGAAGGATTCCTGATGCAGCGCTTTGCCGGCAACGGACTGGTCTTTCTGGAAATCGACGGCAGCGCGATCGAGTATGATCTGGCGCCCGGTCAGCGCAAGATTCTGGACACAGGCTACCTGGCAGCAATGGACGGCACGTGCACAATGGATGTGCAGACCGTCAAGGGTGTGAAAAATGTACTGTTCGGCGGCGAAGGGTTATTTAATACCGTTGTAACCGGCCCCGGCCACATCATCATTCAATCCATGCCGATCAGCAACACGGCCATGGCACTGTATGCGCATATGCCGCATCCGACGTCCTCATCCAAGTAAATCACGTGTTCTGATTCAACAGAAAAACCGCGTCTGCGCAGAAGTTTTCAGAGCGCTTTTTGCATGAATCGTTGAAAAGTGCACCGCACAAACACAAATCCGGCACGGATCAGGCCTTTTAGCCTTTCTGTGCCGGATTATTCTTTTTCTGTGTGAGCGGATGGTTTGCGCTTTTGTACACCGTAGAATAGTCAAAAACGGCTGCGAAGCGGCAACGGGGACGCTTGTGCGCGACACGTTCCGTCAGCTGAAGTGCAGATCCTCGTTGCCCGAAACCTTGAAAAACCTTCCGAAATTGAATCGGGTGAGCTTGACGCCGTTGGCTGTCACGTTGTCGAAGGTCACATCGATCTCGTTGCCGTTGACGGGCGGGGTTTCCAGCTTTCCTGCAAACCAGTCGAAAGGCAGAAACTGCTTGAGCAGGTGGAAGAACCACAGCCGGATCTTGTCGCCGACGGAGGGCTTGATGACGGAGGCGATCCGTCCCTTGACGTCCGCGTTATAGCGGATATTGCGGAAAACGATGCCCTTCATTTTGACGTCCCGCAGTTTCTTGTTGGTCACCAGCACGAAAATGGCACGCCCCGTATCATGGTGTATCTCGATGTTTTCAAACACCACGTCGCTGATCTCAGCGCCGCCGTATTCCACCGAAACGGCCAGCGAGCACACGCGGTTATTGTCCCATGTGGCGTTGCGGTAGATGACCGCACAGTCGGTGAACACCACGTCCTCGATGGGGCTGTAAACCTCTCCGGTAATGCCGAAGGCGCGGCATTTGTCGCTCCAGCCGACGCAGTTCTCAAAGCGGACGTGGCGCAGAGGAAGGTTCGGAGCGGTCGTTTTCGCGCTGAAGGAGTCGTCGCCGCTGCGGGCAAAGCAGTCGCTGACCGTCACGTTCTCGGAGGAGCAGACGTTGAGAGAGTCGCTGTTGGTGCGGTAGCCGAATACAGCGATATCGCGTAC
>CADAGA010000145.1 GCA_902787275.1 Oscillospiraceae bacterium
GTATAAGCTTCCTCGATAGCTTCATCTTCGCTGATAGCCTGTGAGAAGAAGTAAACACCAACCTCAAGACCTGCGGCAAGAGCAAGCACGCCAGCCTTCTGGGCAATCCGAAATTTGAATTGGACGAGAGCGACATCCCGTTCGTGTCCGGTCATTCGGTGTCGGAGCACCTGCAGTACTGCATCGACAAATACTGCCCCGGCGCGTCGCTGGACGAGGCGCGCGGCTACTACTTCGAGCACACCCACCGCGAGATGGACGAGATCATGCAGGGTCGCGGCAAAGAAGGCGCGTTCACCCCGACCGTCGGCGTGAAGGACTTCCTGCTCGAGCTCAAGGCGATGGGCGTCAAGATCGGTCTCGTGACGAGCGGTCTGTATGAAAAGGCATGGCCGGAGATCCTCTCCGCGTTCAAAACGCTCGGCATGGGCGACCCGAAGGATTTCTACGACGCGATCATCTCCGCCGGCTTCCCCCTGCGCAAGGGCTCGGTCGGCACGCTCGGCGAGCTGTCGCCGAAGCCGCATCCGTGGCTGTACGCCGAAACGGGCGTCGTGGGACTCGGATCGGCGTTTTCCGACCGCGATCACGTCGTCGGCATCGAGGACAGCGGCGCGGGCGTCTGCGCGGTGCGTCTGGCGGGCTACACGACCATCGGCATCGCCGGCGGCAACATCGTCGAGAGCGGCACGCGCGCGGTCTGCACGCATTACGAACAGAGCTTTGAGGACATCCTCAGGATCATTAAAGGTTAAGGAGATCGTTTCATGGACAACAAAGACAAGAAAATCCAGTGTCACTTTATTTCCAACACCCACTGGGACAGAGAATGGCGCTTTTCCGCGCGCAGGACGCAGTACATGCTCGGCTACATGCTCGACATGCTGCTGGACATCCTGGACAAGGAGCCGGAGTTCCGCCACTTCCACCTCGATTCCCAGACCATGCCCATCCAGGACTATCTGGAGGTCTATCCGGAAAAGAAAGAAAAACTGCAGAAATACATCTCCGAGGGACGCATCGGCGTGGGTCCCTGGTTCTGCCTGCCCGATGAATTCACCGTCGGCGGCGAATCGCTCGTGCGCAACCTGCTGCTCGGTCACCGCATCGGTCACGAGATGGGCGGCGTGAGCAAGACGGGCTACTCCCCCTTCGGCTGGGGACAGATCTCGCAGCTGCCGCAGATCTACGCGGGCTTCGACATCCACTTCGCGTCCTTCTACCGCGGCATCAACGAATACTGCGCACCGCGCTCGGAGTTCTTCTGGGAGAGCCCCGACGGCACGCGCATTTACGCGTCGCGTCTGGGCAAGCGCCCGCGCTACAACATCTGGTACGTCGTGCAGCGTCCGGTCTACTTCAACCAGCAGAATGAAAACAACCGCGACATGAAATGGAACGAGGACAACGGCATTTTCAAGTTCGTGGACGAAAAGCACTACAAGCTCGACTATCAGTACACGCACCCGTTCTTCAAGTATTTCAAGGAAAACGTGCAGTCACGCGCCGAGCAGGCCGTGCGCGAGCAGGACAACGACTGGACGACGCCGCACCGCTTCTGGTCGGCCGGCCACGACAGCTCCTGTCCCGACGCGCGCGAGGTGCAGCTGATCCGTGACCTCAACGAAGCGCTGCCCAACGCCGACGTGTTCCACAGCACGCTCAAGGAGATGGAGCAGGGCATCATCGACGAGTTCGATCCCGCGTCGCCCGTGCTGCGCGGCGAGATGCGCGACCCGTACACCAAGGGCAGCGTCAGCGGTATGTTCGGCTGGATTCTGTCCGCGCGCACCTACATCAAGCAGGACAACTTCGACACCGAGCGCCAGCTGATGAACTACGCCGAGCCGCTCGCGGTCTTTGCGACGCTCGCCGGCGCGCCGTATCCGACGAACTTCATCGACCTGTCGATGAACTATCTGCTGCAGAACCACGGCCACGACAGCATCGGCGCCTGCGGCCGCGACGTCGTATACGAGGACGTCGTTTCGCGCTACAGACAGTCGCGCGAGCTGTCGACGTGCGTGTTCGAGCGCGCGTTCATGGACGTGGCGGGCGATATCGACCTGTCCGCCTTCTGCCGCGACGACGCCGCGATCGTCGTCTACAACCCCGCGCCGTTCAAGCGCACCGAGTCCGTGCGTCTGCGCGTGGAGCTGCCCGCCGAGTGGCAAGCGGATTCCTTCGAGATCCTCGACGAGGACGGCAAGGCGCTGACCTTCCAGATCATCTCCACCGACAAGAACAACGCCCAGATCATCCAGAACCCCAACGACGTGGCGAACGTGCTGCACACCGAGCAGTACGCGATCGAGCTGTTCGTCGAGGACGTTCCGGCGTTCGGCTACAAGACCTATAAAATGCACCCGCTGTACAACGTCCGCGCCAAGACGCCCGTGACGATGCTGCGCAAGGTGCACACGATGGAAAACGAGTATCTGCTCGTTTCGATCAATGAAAACGGCACGTTCAACGTGCTGGACAAGGAAACCGGCAAGCAGTATTCCGGTCTCGGCTACTTCAAGGACACGGGCGAGATCGGCAATCCCTGGGAGCACGTCGTGCCCGAATGCGACGAAACGTTCACGACGCTGTCCGAGCGCGCGCGCATCACGCTGCTGCACGAGGGCGAGCTCGAAACGGCATACAAGATCGCGCTCGACTGGGCGCTGCCTGAGGGTCGCGCACTGGACGAAAAGCGCCGCTCGCCGCATCTGAATCCCTGCCGGATCGAAACGGTGCTGTCCCTGCGCAAGGATTCGCGCTACGTCGAGCTTACGACCACCGTGGACAATCAAAGCGAGGATCACTACCTGCAGGTCGCGTTCCCGACGGAGATCGCCTATGACTACAGCTGGGCGCAGGGGCAGTTCGACGTCGTGAAGCGCCAGACGGCAAAGCGCGACTACTCCCTGTACGACGAGATCCCGATGACCGAGCATCCGATGAATTCCTTCGTCGACGTGTCCGACGGCAAGGTCGGCGCGGCGCTGCTGAACGAAGGACTGAAAGCCTACGAAGCGTCCGACGACGCGTGCGGCACGGTCTATCTGTCGCTCATCCGCGCGTTCCCGCTGCGCATCTGCGTCACGAGCGACATGCAGGACTACAGCGGCTGGGACAAGGGCTCGCAGTGCCTCGGCAAGAACACCTTCCGCTATGCCTTCCTGCCGCACAAGGGCGACTGGGAGGACGGCGGCGTGTGGCAGGCGTCCGAGCAGTTCAATCTGCGTCTGACCGCGTGCCAGATCGCGCCGAGCGATCACGGCAAGAACCCGCTGACCTATTCCTTCCTGCGCCTGCGCGACGAGAACCTCTGCGTCAGCGCGGTCAAGCGCAGCGAGGACGGCAAGGGCTACGTGGTGCGTCTGTTCAACCCGTCCGACAAGACGGTCGAAAACGCGCTGTCCCTCGGCGGCGGCATCGCCCCGATCGACACGCCGCAGTCCCCGCTCGAGCGCCAGAGAGCGGAATTCGAGCTGCCTGCCTACAGCGGCAAGCGCTGGTCCGCGGTCAAGCTCGTCTCGCTGGAAGAAAAGGATCAGGACGTCCTTGCGATGGACGGCGACGGCTTCGTGCCGTTTACCATCACCGGCAAGAAGATCCTGACCATCAAGTTTGAAGCGTAACCGAGTTACAAGATAAAGGACGGTACATATGAGTAGAAACGCGCACCTGAAACGCGCGGCGCTTGCCGCGGTGTTTCTGTGCGCGCTTCCGTTTGCCGCGATCCTGGCGTCCCTGTTTTTCGGTCGGTATTTTCTCTCGCCCGCCGAGGTGCTCTCGGCGCTGTTTCGACCCGACGCCGTGTCGCGCGCAGCCGTCGTGACCGTCCGGCAGCTTCGTCTGCCGCGCGCGCTCGCAGCCGCGTTCGTCGGCGCGTCGCTCTCGGCCTCCGGCGCGGCGTTCCAGAGCGTGTTCCGCAACCCCCTCGTCAATTCCGGCATTCTCGGCGTTTCCAACGGCGCGGGATTCGGCGCGTGTCTGGCCATCGTCTTTTTCGGCGGCGGCGCGTTTACCTACGGTCTTTCGTTCCTGTTCGGCGTCGCGGCCGTCGCGCTGTCGTACTTCGCGGGCAGGATCGCAAAAAATCAGACCGTCATCACCCTGATCCTCGGCGGCACGATCGTCTCCGCGTTTTTCAGCGCGCTCGTGTCCATTCTCAAGTATATCGCCGACCCCTACAGCCAGCTTCCCGCCATCACGTTCTGGCTCATGGGCAGCTTCGCTTCCGTGGGGACGGCGCAGCTCCGCGCGCTCGTACCGATGACGCTCGGCATGGCGCTCATTTTCCTCTGCCGACGCCGCATCGACGCGCTGTCGATGGGCACGCGCGAGGCGTCCTCGCTCGGCGTGGACGTGCGGCTGTACGCTTTTCTCGTGATCGGCGGTGCGACGCTCTGCACCGCGTCCGCGGTCTGCATCAGCGGCACCATCGGCTGGGTCGGTCTGGTCGTTCCGCACGTCGCGCGGATGCTCGTCGGCAGCGAAAACGCGAAGCTCATACCCGCGAGCGTTTCCCTCGGCGCGGGCTTTCTGGTGCTGATCGATCTGCTGTCGCGGTGCCTGACGGGGAGCGAGATCCCCATCGGCATTCTCTGCGCGCTGATCGGCACGCCTTTTTTCGTCTATCTGCTCAAGCGCACGAAGGGAGGCAGCTGGCTGTGATCCTGACCGTCCGCGACCTTTCCTTCTCTTACGGCGGCACGAGCGTGCTGCGCGACGTGTCCTTTTCGATGGACGCGGGCGAGATCGTCTGCGTCGTCGGGCCCAACGGCAGCGGCAAAACGACGCTGCTGGACTGCGTGAGCGGCTTTTTGCGTCCGCAGGCCGGCGAAGTGCTGGTCGAGGACAAACCGCTTCGGGAATACGGCAATCGCGCGCTCGCGCAAAAGATCGCCTGCGTGCCGCAGGTGCACCACCCGACCTTCCCCTACCGTGTGCGCGACGTCGTGCTCATGGGCAGGACGGCGCACGTGGGAGCCTTCGGCGCCTTTTCCGCGCAGGATCACGCCGCATGCGACGAAGCGATGCGCGCAGTCGGGATCGAATCGTTTGCCGACCGCGTCTATTCCACGCTGTCCGGAGGCGAACTGCGGCTCGTGCTGCTCGCGCGCGCCCTCGCCCAGAAGCCGCGTCTCGTCGTGCTGGACGAGCCGACGGTCTCGCTGGACTTTCAGAACGAGCTGCGTTTTCTCGAAACGCTGACGGATCTTGTCAAAACGCGGAGGATCAGCGCGCTTTTTGCCACGCACGCGCTCTCGCACGCGTTCTTCTTCGAGCGCGTCGGCGTTCCGGTGCGCACTGCGCTTTTATGCAAGGGCAGCGCCATGCGTCTGGGCGCGCCGCAGGAGATTCTG
>CADAGA010000146.1 GCA_902787275.1 Oscillospiraceae bacterium
GCGACAACGGCCGGACGTGGGATCACGGGTACGACGTTTACGTCAACAACGTAAGCAGCGATCTCGGCTATCCGTCCTCCGTCGAGCTGGACGACGGCAGCATCCTGACCGTTTTTTACGCGCATCCGGGCGAAAACGAACCGGCTGTTATCATGCAGCAAAAGTGGCAATTCACGGAATAACGAACGGAGATGATCGTCATGAAAAAAGCGTTGAGTATTCTTTTGGTCCTTGTCCTGACCGCGGTCAGCGTCCTTCCCGTCGCGGCGGCGGACACGGTATGCAGCTGCGGCCGGGCGCCGATCGTGCACGTAAACGGCTTAGGCAACACGGTTTATGACGGCGACGATACGGTTTTCCCGCCGCAGGGCGGCACGATCGCCAAAACGGTATTCACCGCGCTGCCTCTGCTGCCTGCGCTCCTGCGCGGTTCGCTGAACGTCCGGCAGCAGGAACGTGCACTGCGCGCGGCCGCCCGGATCTTTTCTCCCATCGCCTTCGATAAAAACGGCGACCCCGCCACACCCGCCGCTGCGCGCTTTTCCTATCCGAAATCGATTGCGCACGAGAACGGCGAGCCCATCACTTTCGATTACGATTGGCGGCTGGACCCCTTTGTCGTGGCGGAGCAGCTGCACGAGTTCATTCAGTACGTTAAGGAGAAAACCGGTCACGACGGCGTGTACGTGGTGGCGGAGTCGATGGGCGCCATGATCCTGACGACCTATCTATCCGTTTACGGGACCGCAGACGTCAAAGGCGCGATTTGGATGAACGGCGCATACAAGGGCGTGGCGTCGTGCAGCGAGTCGTACTCGAACCAGAACACGTTCTCGGCCGACAGCTTTTACGCGTATCTGATCCAGCAGACAGGCGTATTCGGCAACAGCCCGCAGCTGTGCGATCTGTTCACCGGACTGTATGCGTCCGGACTTCTGGGATCGGTGCTGAGGTCTGTGGAAAAAGCTGCGCGGCAGCTTGCGGACGACGGCGCGCTCACGCGCTTCATGCAGCAGTATCTCGGCCGCATCCCGGGCTTCTGGGGACTGGTGAGCGCGGAGGATTACCCCGCCGCGCGGGCTTTCGTATTCCCTACGGCCGAATCGCAGGCAGAATACGCCGTGCTGCTCGAGCGGCTCGACCGGTTTTATAACGAGGTCTCTTCCAGAGTGGACGAGATCATGATCGCGACGAAGGAAGCGACCGGCACGATTGGCGTGATTTGCGGTTACGGAGAAGTCATCGTCCCCGTGACGAAGGATAACGCCCGTCAAAGTGACAGCGTGATCCTGACGGAGGACGAATCGAACGGCGCGACCTGCGCGCCGCTGGGTGAAACGCTGGCAGAGGATTACGTGCAGGCGGTCGACGACGGGCACGACCACGTGTCGGCAGACCGCGTGATCGACGCCTCCACGGCGCTCTTCCCCGATCATACCTGGTTTGTGAAATACGCGCATCACGGAGTCCACTACCGGCCGTATGCGCTCGAGCTGGTTCAAAGCATCTTCTATATCGACGGCTTTGACGTGTTCTCGAATCCCGAATTCCCCCAATTCATGGTGTTCGACGCGCGCACGGACACGGCTTCGCCGCTCACAAGCGACAACAGCGAGCAGAAAACGATCGAACCCGGATTCGCCGCGAAGCTGTATACGGCTGCTTTTCGGGTGATCCGCGTGTTTACGGATCTGTTCCATTAAAGCAGGCACAAACAGCACTAAACCGGCGCACAGGAGCGTTTCACCGCTCTTTTGCGCCGGTTTTCCTGTTTCGTCACCAGCTCGGTGAAGCTGGTGAAAGAACCCGTTTTCTATTCTATGTTGATGATCCCCCGACATTTGGGGTAATTGGAGCAGCCGTAAAAGAATTTGCCTGCGTTCTTCCCCTTTTGTGCCTGACGTTTAATCATTGGGGCGCCGCATCTCGGGCACTGCACCTCTTCCTGCTGTTCCGAATCTGCGGAGGGTTCCTCTGTCTGTTTCGGTTCCGTGATCTGCGGCTGTTCCTCCTGCGCGTTTTCTTGCGCAGTCAGTTCTTCTTTCGATTCGGCAGGCGGAGTCTGTTCCTCCTGCTCGGTTTTTTGCGGGGTCGTGTCATCCGGTTCCGGTTCTGCGGAAAGCAGATCAAGATACTTCGCCGTATAATCCGTGGGGTTAGGCTGACAGATGTCCATGAAGAATTTAGCCAGTTCCTCCATCTGTTTATCAGAAGTGAAAACCGTTCCCGGTTCCGCGTCAACCTTGCGGATATACTCTGCAAGCTGGTCTGCCCGGATCACCTGACTGCGGATCTCCTTCTTTGCGCGTCTGACGTTGAGGACTGTTTTCGGATTGGACAAGACCACAACGGAGCGATAATTCTGGAAAAAGTTCTTTTCAAAAGTCCCCCGAAGCAGAACAGAACGCTGCTCTGAACGGATTTGCTTGATCAATTCCATATGGCGGCGATTCTGCGTGATCGGAGAGTAAATACCCTCCTTTTTGTGGGATGATCCAAAGGAAAAACTCCGGATAAAATCGCCGTTTTCGTTGATCTCAATATCTCCGTAAAGGTTTTTACACTCGATCACGAACTGATGACCACGTGTGATGATCAGATAATCGATCTGTGAAGTCAACCCGTTATGCTCCAGATACAGGTCGTGGAGAACGTACATGGGAATATGACTGTTCTCGAGCTCAAAACGAACCTGTTTTTCACCATCGATCCCGGCCTGCACGAACATAATCTCCCGCTTTATCGCTTTTGCTGCCTGTCCGGAGGCCTTTTCCAACATCGCTTCCAGCTGTGCAAGCTGACGTTCTGCGTCACTGTCATCCTTATAAAACACAGGACCTTTAAGCCGGTTGAAAAGACTCATTTTTACGCATGCTCCTCTCCGTAATCTGCAGCAAACGCGGAACGATCTCTTTCGTTCACACTGTGTTTCCTGACCGTCGTGCTGCCGCTTTGTTCCGGCACGCATCACACAGGCGCGTCGGATACGTCCCCAATATCATACAGCATCCCTGCGGGAAAGTCAATCCATTCCAAGCGGATGAAGCGACGCTCCCCCTCCCGTTTCCGCCGCAGAAAAAAAAGAGCGGCAGACCGTAGGCGACCCGTTCAAACGGCGCCGCTTCGAGCCGAAGAACGGATTCGCGCGGATACACTCAATGAAAAAGTTGCATTCCCGAACAGATTATGGTATGATGGAAAATAGTGCCGACGGGATTGATGCGTCTTTCCGCGTGCAAACCCGTGCAGGCTCAAGCGTGATCCAGAATAACCATACAGCAGAAGGAGACAAAAAATGAAACCTGTAAAGACCAACCATTTCGGCATTCAGCGAAAGATCGTTGCGAACATGACCAGCGAAAGCTGGTTCACCACGCCGCACGCCGGACCGGTCGCCGAGTTTGACGTGACCGATCTGTTGGATACCTTTGAAAAGCTCCGCGCCTCCGGCCGGCTGCAATACAAGCTGAGCATCAACACGCTCATGCTCAAGATCATTGCCGAGGGACTCAAGGATGCGAAAACCCTCAACGCCCATATCTCCTACGACCACCGCTTCGTAAAGGGAAAGGTCGAGCTGTTTGACGAGATCCATTTTTCTGTTCCGATGGTGCTGCCCAACGGTGAAATGATGACCATTAATTTCCATAACTTTGAAAGCAAAACGCTCGACGAAATGTCTGCCTACATCGCCGACGTAAGCAGAAGGATAAAGAACACCAACATGACGGAAGCCATGTTTGAGGTTTCGATGGACAACACGCTCACCGCTCTCAAGCATCTGAAGATCGGAACGGTCCTCGGCAGACTCGTCGGCGCCAAGCTCGGCAAGTACAGGGTCAAGACGCTCTCCGGCAAGGAAAGACGCGAATATCTTGCCATTCCCGAAAAAGACCGTCTCACCAAGCGCGACATTGAGCAGGGCACCATCACCGTGAGCAACCTGGGCGCTGCCGACAGAGGCAGGGTCGGCCATTGTTCCTTCCTGGAGATCATCCCGCCGCAGGTCGCAGTCATCGCGCTGTTCGCCGTCACCGAACGTCCCTGGGTCGTGACGCGCGAAAACGGCGAAAAGGAAATTGCCATCCGGAAAATCCTGCCGGTCACGGTGCTGTTCGATCACCGTGCCTGTGAATACTCCGACGTGATCCCGCTGATGAACAAGATCCAGGACGTCTGCTCCCATCCGGAACAGATCATGGATTGGTAACCGTCACGGTTTCTTTCAGACAACGCATAACGGCGCAGACGAGCGTTTTTCGCTTCTCTGCGCCGTTGCTGTTTGTTCGTTTTGCGTTATCGTTGGTTTATACACGGGTCATTCCGGCTGTTCCTCTTCCTCCGGCTTCGCTTCTTCGCCGTTGAGCTTGGCAATACGGCGGTCGATACGCGAAGAAATGACCTCCTGATAAAAGATCACGAGAATCGCTGCCATCGGGATGGCGAGCAGGATGCCGAGCATACCTGCGAGCTTGCCGCCCAGGATGATCAGTACCAGAGTCCAGACCGCTGGGATTCCGAGCGAGCCTTTGAACAGACGCGGTTTGATGATCATGCCGTCGATGCTCTGCCACACGCAGCAGAAGATAAAGAACCAAAGTGCGTTGAGCGGTTTATCCAGTATCAGGAAGAACACACCGATCGCGTTGCCGATCATGGGGCCGATCGTGGGAATGATATTGGTCAGGCCGCACATGACGGCAATCAGACCCGCGTAAGGCATGCCCATGATGAGCGTGAAGATCAGCGTCCCTGCGCCGATGATCAGTGCGTCCAGGAGCGTACATCCCACGTAACGGATAAAAACCCTGTGGAATCTCCGCCAGAGCTCGTTGTTGCGCTCCAGCCGTTCTTTCTTGAATAACATAGCGCGCAGCTTGCCCAGAAGGCCGACCAGGCTCTTTTCCGCCACAAGGAAGCAGACGCCGAAGAGGATGCCGATAAAGAAATTCGATACGCTGCTGCCCACGCTGCCGAGCGTGGAAAGGACGGTCTTGGAGTTTCCTTTCAGCCATTCGACCAATTCCGACATGGCGTTATCCACCGTTGCGGATAGCTTGGAGAGATCGACGTTGATGTTTCGTTCCGCGGCAAAAACGGAGAGCTTCGTTATGAGCCCCTGCGCCTTGCGCGTATAGTCGTCCCAGTCAGAGACCAGCTTGCTCACACTTTTCGCCAGCGAAGGGATGAGCGCGATCAAAAGGACTGCCAGCACCAGCACCAGACACGTCACCGTCATGATAACCGCCAAAAGATGCGCCGCTCCCGGCTTTTTCACCTTTTTGAATACGCGGAACTCAAAGAAATCCGCGACGGGATTCATCAGGTACGCCACGATCACGCCGATGAC
>CADAGA010000147.1 GCA_902787275.1 Oscillospiraceae bacterium
CGCCTTCCTGCGCGACTTTTGCGGCTGCCGCTGGTACGCGCCGGAGGAGATCGTGATCCCGCAAAGGCAGACCGTCTGCGTGCCGTCGGACGTGGACGTTTCGTACGCGCCGCCGTTTGAATACGCATTCACGGATTGGCGGACGATGTGCGATGACGGGATCGCCGTACCGAACGGGCAGACCGGCAACGGATGCTATATCAACGGCTTTTGCCACACGCTGGCCGCGCGGTACTGCGCGCGCGACAAATACTTTGACGCGCATCCCGAGTACTTCGCGCTGCACGACGGCAAGCGCACGCCCGATCAGCTGTGCCTGACCAACCCGGACACGCTGCGCATCGTCACGCAGGAGGTGCTCGACGTGCTGGAAAGCCGCCATGATCCGGACGCCGACCTGCAGATCATTTCGATCACGCAGGACGATAACGGCAGTTACTGCGAGTGTCCGGCGTGCAAAGCGCTCGACGACGCGAACGGCTCGCACGCGGGCACCAACGTGACCTTTGCCAACGCGATCGCCGACGCCGTGAAGCAGGCGGGCTACGACAACGTGGCGATCGACACGTTCGCCTATCAGTACACGCGCAAGCCGCCGGCCGCGGTCATCCCGCGCGACAACGTGATCATCCGTCTGTGCTCGATCGAGTGCTGCTTCTGCCACACGCTCGACGACGAAAAATGCGGGGAAAACCGCGACTTCATGCGCGATCTGCGCGACTGGGGAAAGATCTGCAGCCGCATCTATATCTGGGACTACACGACCAACTACTGGGAGACGGTCTGCCTGTACCCCGACTTCGGCGTGTTGCAGCGCAATATGCAGATCTTTTATGAAAACAACGTCAAGGGCGTGTTTGAGGAGGGCGAACCGTCGCTCGACGACAACGCCGAGTTCGGCGAGCTGCGCGCGTATCTGCTCGCAAGGCTGATGCAGGACCCCTATCTCGATTACGAAGCGCAGATGCAGGAGTTCCTGCGCGCGTACTACGGCGAGGGCGGCGACGCGCTGTACCGCTTTTTGCAAAAGACGACCGAGAAAGCCGGCGCGTCGTATCTGCACCATCTCGGCACGTTCCCCGACAGCACAAAGACGCTGACCCGCTTTACGGAGCGGGACGCCGCGGTCTGCGACGCGCTGTGGCGGGAGGCAAAGGAAAAAACGAAAGACACGGCGTATTATGACCGCGTGGAGCGGTCGGAGCTTTGCTGGCGCTGGTGGAAATGCAGCAACAGACGAGGCGAGTTTTCGCCCCTGCGCTCGACGCTCTATACCCGCATGCGCGATCGGGAAACGCTTTACCGCGATCTCGTGCGCATGGGGATCACGCACCTCAACCACACGCGCCGCGAACGGCAGCTGACACAGTGCATGACGCTCGTGCTGCTGCGCCGACCCGGCAAGTGGTGCGGTCTGTTTGAGGAAACGTATTGGGACGCGCTCGAGCCGTTCGTGCTGCGGCTGTACCGTCTGCTCGGCGTGCTGCACGGAGGCGGAACCGTATGAAACACAGATCCGATCCGGCGAAGCGGATCATATCATCTCTTTTGGCGGTGACGACGATGGGATTCCTCTTTTCGGCGTGCGGCAGCATCCCGCACGACACGCCGTACACGTTCCGCGTCCCGACCGACGCGCAGGGTGAGCGGCAATGGAAGGTGCGGACCGATACGCGCGACGTGGTATCGTATGAAATACGCGAAGCGGACGACGGACAGACGGACGTGACGTTCACGGGGAAGAAGAAAGGTCAAACGGAAGCGACGCTCTGTCTCGTGCGTGAGAACGAGCAAGAGCAGGACGCGGCCGACGCATATGTGCTGACGCTGGTGGTGGACGCGCGCAGAAACGTCACGCAGTCCGAGCCGCCCTACGGCGCGTATACCGTCCGGCTCAAGGGCGACGTCGCCGGTGCGGAATGGCACGTCGAGTGCGACGAGCAGGTCGTGCATTGGAAAGGGGATCGCGAATACCCGAAGAAGCCCTCCGGAGAGGACGGGATGCAGGACTTCACGCAGCTGTACACCTTCACCGGACGGCGCCCCGGCGCGACGCGCGTGCGCATCCTGACGAGCTATCCGTGGGCGGAGGGCGCGGAAAGCGTGCGAGAGGATCTCTGGCTGTTCGTCGACGCCGACCGGCGCGTCATGCCGCTCGAAACGACGGACTTCAAGTCCTTCCGCGTGTCCGAGCAGGGCACGAGCGCGCAGCACGACGTGTACGAAGCGGTGCGGACGGAAACCGGCGTGCGCCTGTCGCATTTTCTTGCGGAATACGACTGGTCGTACGAGGCGGACGATTACGTCGAGACGCGCCTGGACGAGACGGTGACCGAGGGCGGCGAAGCGCTGTACATGTACCTTGCCGGACTGTTCCGCACGTGCGGCGTGGAGAAGTGGGACGGCTTCCGGAAATCCGATCCGCGCGTTCTGGACGGCAGGATGTTCGCGTTCGAGGCGGAGCTCGCGGACGGCACGAAGGTGAACGCGTCCGGCTCCAACGCATTCCCGCGCCACTTCAGGGAATTCTGGAGAGGGCTGCCCTACGCGGTGTGCAAAACGAGTGAAGAAACGGAGTGAAACGACCGCGGGGAAATTGCCTATCCGAAAAAAGCGCTTGCAATTCCCCGCGCGATACCGTATAATCATATTATGAATATTTGCGGCTGTGCCGGTCGCGGCACGGCGTTCTCAGTGGGGTGGATGGATCTTTCATGAACACAAAAAACCTGTTGTATATCCTCAAGCGGCTGGGTCTGGCGCTGCTGACGGTATGGGTCGTGATCACGGTCACGTTCTTCGTCATGCACGCCGTGCCGGGCGGCCCGTTTTTGAGTGAAAAAGCGATCTCGGAGAGCGCGATGCGCGCGCTCGAGGCGAAGTACGGTATGGACAAGCCGCTCTTCGTGCAGTACCTGACGTATCTGAAGGATATCGTCACGAAGTTCGACTTCGGCCCGTCGCTCAAGCAGCGCGGGCGCATGGTCATCGACATTATCGGCGACGGCATGCGCACGAGCGCGAAGCTGGGCGTGATCTCCGCCGTTCTCGCGCTGATCGTCGGCGTGGTGCTGGGCGCGGTCGCCGCACTGCGGCGCAACAGGATCGTGGACAAGATCATCATGGTCATCACCACGGCGTTCGTTTCCATGCCGTCGTTCATCATGGGCGCGCTGCTCCTGATCCTGTTCGTCATCAAGCTGCGGCTGCTGCCGGGCAACGGCGCGGCTGCGGGCGGTCTCGTGCTGCCGATCATCACGCTGTCGCTGTACCCGATGGCGTACATCACGCGTCTGACGCGATCCTCGATGCTCGACGTGCTCGGGCAGGACTACATCCGCACCGCGCGCGCCAAGGGCGTTGCCAAGGGCAAGATCATCTTCGGCCACGCGATGAAGAATTCCCTCATTCCGGTCATCACCTATTTCGGCCCGATGCTCGCCTACATCGTCACCGGTTCGATCGTGGTCGAGCAGATCTTCGCCGTGCCGGGGATCGGCCGCGCATTCGTTTCAAGCATCATCAACCGCGACTATCCCATGATCATGGGAACGACGATCGTGCTCGCGGCGCTGATCGTCGTGATGAACCTCGTCAGCGACGTGCTGTACAAGGTCGTCGACCCGCGGATCAAGCTGGATTAAGGAGGGACGCACGATGAAGAAAAAACTGTTTTCCATGCACGTGGACATGGACGACTTCCTGCCGGCCTCTGCGGAGGACAAGGCATACATGGTGCAGATGCGTCCGTCCACCACGTTTTTCCGCGACGGCGTCCGCCGCCTTGTCAAGAATAAGATCGCGCTCATCAGCTTTATCGTGATCGTGGCGATCACGCTTGCCGCGATCATCATCCCCATCGCCTGGCCGTACAGCTACGACCAGATGCTCGGCGTGACCGCGGGCAGACCCGTGGACGCTTCCTACAACAATCTCAAGCCCATGACCTACGGGCGCACGGAACAGGCGAAGATCGACGCCGGGGAAACGGTGTTTCCGCATCTGTTCGGCACCGACCAGCACGGGCGCGATTACTTTATCCGCGTGGTCTACGGCACGCGCATCTCGCTGGCGGTCGGCTTCTTCGCGAGCATCATCGTGCTCATCATCGGCATCACCGTCGGCGCGATCGCCGGCTACGTCGGCGGCAAGGTCGACCTCGTCATCATGCGCATCGTGGACATCATCTATTCTCTGCCCGACATGCTGATGGTGATCCTGCTCGCGTCCGTTCTGGGCGTGAGCCGGCTCGGCACGCTCATTGAGGGGACGTCGCTCGAACGCATCGGCGGCAATATCATCAGTCTGTTCATCGTGTTCGCGATCCTGTACTGGGTCTCGATGGCGCGTCTGATCCGCGGCCAGATCCTCTCGCTGCGCGAGCAGGAGTACGTGCTCGCCTCGCAGGCGACCGGCGCAAAGTCCGGCTGGATCATCCGCAAGCATCTGATCCCCAACTGCATCAGCGTCGTCATCATCTCGACCGCGCTGCAGATCCCGAACGCGATCTTCACGGAAAGCTATCTTTCCTTCCTCGGTCTCGGCGTCAACGCGCCGATGTCCTCGCTCGGTTCTCTGGCGTCCGACGCGCTCAACGGCATCAGCTCGTACGCCTACCGTCTGGTGATCCCCGCGATCGTGATCTCGCTGATCGTGCTGTCGCTGAACCTGTTCGGCGACGGTCTGCGGGACGCCTTCGATCCGAAGCTGAACGCGTAACGGGAGGTGCGGACATGAGTTTATTGAGCGTAAAAGATTTACATACCTCGTTTTTCACCGACGCCGGCGAGGTGCGCGCGGTCAACGGCGTTTCCTTTGAATTGGAACGCGGCAAGATATTGGGCATCGTGGGCGAGTCCGGCAGCGGCAAATCCGTGACCGCGTACTCGATCATGCAGATCCTTGCCGAGACGGGCAGGATCGTCGGCGGTTCCATCAAGCTCGACGGGCAGGAGCTCGTCGGCGCGGGCGAAAAGGTCATGCGCACCGTCCGCGGCAACCGCATCTCGATCATTTTCCAGGACCCCATGACGTCGCTGAACCCGACTTACACGATCGGCCACCAGCTGATCGAGGCGATCTTGCTGCACACCGACCGCGACAAGAAGCAGGCGTACGACCGCGCGGTGGAGATGCTGCGTCTCGTCAACGTCAACGAGCCGGAGCGCCGCATGAAGCAGTACCCGCACGAGTTTTCCGGCGGCATGCGTCAGCGCGTGATGATCGCGATGGCGCTCGCGTGCGAGCCGGACATTCTGATCGCGGACGAGCCGACGACGGCGCTGGACGTGACCATCCAGGCGCAGATCCTCGAGCTGATGCAGTCCCTGCATCACGCACGATCTGGGCGTCGTGGCGCAGCTGTGCGACGAGATCATCGTGATGTACGCCGGCTCCATCTGCGAGCAGGGGACGGCGGACGAGATCTTCTACGAGCCCCGCCACGCCTACACGCGCGGCCTGCTGCGCTCGATCCCGAGCGTCGAGAACGCCGGACAGAAGCTGCAGCCGATCACGGGCACGCCGATCGACCTTTTGAACATGCCGAAGGGCTGTCCCTTTGCGCCGCGCTGCGACGACGCGATGAAGATCTGCATCCGCGAGCGCTGCGCGCCGCTGCAGGTCGGCCAAACGCACACGGCGTCGTGCTGGCTGAACGTGCGCGACGCGGCCGCATCCGAAAAGGAGGGCGAGAGCGAATGAGCGAACAGAACAATACGCCGCTGGTAGACATCCGGCATTTGAAGGAATACTTCTATATCAGCACCGGCCCCTTTACGACGAAGCCGCTCAAGGCGGTGGACGACGTGTCGTTCACCATCCGCCGCGGCGAGACGCTGGGACTCGTGGGCGAGTCCGGCTGCGGCAAGACGACCGTCGGCCGCACGGTGTTGCAGCTGTACAAGCCGACCGCGGGCGAGATCTGGTACGACGGCAAGCAGATCAAAACCGCGAAGGATCTCAAGGAATTCCGCACCAAGGCGACGATGGTCTTTCAGGACCCGTATTCGTCCCTGAATCCCCGCATGACCGTTTCGGACATCATCGCGGAGCCGCTGGACGTGCATCACCTGTGCAAGACCAAGGAGGAGCGCCGCGACCGCGTGCTGGAGCTGATGCAGTACGTGGGACTCAACAGCGAGCACGCCTCGCGCTACGCGCACGAGTTCTCCGGCGGTCAGCGCCAGCGTATCGGCATTGCGCGTTCGCTGGCGGTCAATCCCGAGTTCATCGTCTGCGACGAGCCGGTCTCCGCGCTGGACGTGTCCATTCAGGCGCAGGTCATCAACATGTTCGGCGACCTGCAGGACAAGCTGGGTCTTACGTATCTGTTCATCGCGCACGATCTGCTGGTCGTGCGGCACATCAGCGACCGTATCGCCGTGATGTATCTGGGCAAGATGGTGGAGCTGGCGGACGCGGACGAGATCTACAACCATCCGCTGCACCCGTATTCGCGCTCGCTCATCTCGGCCGTGCCCGTGCCCGACCCGAAGATCGCCCGCGCCAATCGGCGCATCGCGCTCAAGGGCGACATCCCCAGTCCGCTGAACGCGCCGTCCGGCTGTCCGTTCCGCACGCGCTGTCCGCATGCGACCGAGGCGTGCGCCGAGGCCATGCCGGAACTCAAAGAGGTGTCCGCGGGACACTTTGTCGCGTGCCACCGCACGGCGGAGCTTTCCGATTAAGGTACTCTTTCGAGCCGCAACTCGAAAAAAATAAAAGGAGGCAATCCCATGAAAAAAGTATTGGCAATCCTGCTCACGCTCTGCATGGTCGTCACGCTGCTCGCATCCTGCGGCGGCAAGACGCCGAAAAAGCCTGCAGGCGCTGCTGCGCAGGAACTCAACGTCTGTATCGCTTCCGAACCCGATACGATCGACCCCGCGCTGAACTCCGCTGTGGACGGCGCCACGCTGATCGCGCATCTGTTCAGCGGTCTGGCGAAGTGGAACAAGAAGGATGACGGCGCGCTTGAGCTCGTGGCGGACGCCGCGACCGAGCTGACCGAGGGCGTTCCCAATGAGGACGGCACGGTCACCTACACCTACACCCTGCGCGACGGCCTGACCTGGTCCGACGGCCAGGCGCTGACCGCGGGCGACTTCGTGTTCGCGTGGAACCGTGCGGCTTCGGCCGATCTCGGCGCAGACTACGGCTATATGTTCGAGGTCGTGGACGGCTATGCCGAGATGCAGGAGGATACGTCCAAGAAGCTGAACATCTCCGCGCCCGACGACAAGACGCTGACCGTCACGCTCGTCACCGACGTGCCGTACTGGAACGAGCTGCTTGCGTTCCCGGCGTATTTCCCGGTGCGTGAGGACGTCGTCGCCGACGAAGCGTGGGCGACCGAGCCCGCGACTTACGTGTCCAACGGCCCGTACAAGCTGGTTTCGTGGACGCACAACAGCATGATCACACTTGAAAAGAACGAGAACTACTACGACGCCGCTTCCGTCACGATGCCGAAGATCAACTTCTATCTGTCGGACGACGAGAACAACATGCTCGCCAACTTCAAGAACGGCGACTGGCAGCTGATCGACGACGTCCCGACCAACGAGATCCAGACGCTCAAGACGGACTATCCGGACGAGTTCAAGATCACCGGCCAGATCGGCACGTACTACGTCTGCTGGAACGTCAATGAGGACATTCTGCCTGCCGGTTCCGGTCTCAGCGGCGCCGAAGCAGAAGCCGCCCGCGAAGAGATCCGCAAGGCGATCAGTCTGCTGTTCGACCGCAACTACATCGTGGACGAAGTGTCTCAGGGCGGCGAAGTTCCCGCTTCCTCCTTCGTGGCGATGGGCCTGACCGATGCGGACGACAGCGAGTTCTACAAGAACGCCGGCACCGCGGCCGATTATGACGGCTACTACGACGTTTCTGCCGACGCGCAGGAGAGCAACTACAACAGCGCGATCGAAACGCTCAAGAAGTACTACAAGTACGACGAGGCGTCGATGAAGTTCACGAATTTCCCGACCATCACGTACCTGTACAACACGAACGAAGGCCACAAGGCGATCGCCGAGTACCTGCAGAGCGCGCTCGCGGCCATCGGCATCACGATGAACCTCGAAAACCAGGAGTGGAACACGTTCCTGAACACGCGCAAGAGCGGCAACTTCTCCGTCGCGCGCAACGGCTGGCTCGCGGACTACAACGATCCGATCAGCTTCCTGGATATGTGGACGACGTCCTCCGGCAACAACGACGTCCAGCTCGGCAAGGGTGCGAACAAGGATCTCAAGCACTACAGCCTCGACCTGACCGAGTACGGCTATGACGTCAACGTCAAGGACGGCACGTGGGCGGAGACCTACGACGTGCTGATCGCGAAGATCAAGACCTGCACCGACAAGGATACGCGCTACAAGCTGATGCACGCGGCCGAGGATATGCTCATGGCAACGGGCTGTATTGCGCCGCTGTACTTCTACACCGATCTGTTCATGATCGACAAGAACGTGGACGGCTTCTTCTCCAACCCGCTCGGCTTCAAGTACTTCATGTACACGACCTTCACCGAATAATCCCAAGCATGACAAAACCGCCGCGGCCGGAAATTCCGACTGCGGCGGTTTTTTATCGCAACAGGTTCATCACGCAGTTCCGTGCAAAAGCGCCGAAAAGCGGGATATGTCGGGGTGACGCCCGACGAATCCCGCGTGATGTGCACCCGTGGCGCGTGATGTTTCCCTTCGGGAAGTGATGTTTTCCGCGTTGCGGAAAGTGATGTGTTTTGCTGACGCAAAACGTTGCGGACGGGCTTCGCCCGTACCCGATTAT
>CADAGA010000148.1 GCA_902787275.1 Oscillospiraceae bacterium
TTTTTGCAGCTTTTTTACGGTTTTTTTCAAGGATAACCACAAGTTATTCCGCTTTTCCGTGAACCGGAGCGCAAGATGTGCGACCGGACGACGCAGCGCAGACGACGCGCGGCGGACTGCGCGCAGTACCCCGTCCGTCGCTGCGCGCACCGGCCCGGCTGCAAAGAAGTACCAGACGCAGAAACCGACGCCCATCGCCGCGAGCAGATGCACGCGCACCTTCCCACCGTTCTGCGTCAGCGCGAACAGAAACGCCGCCACGCCCGCAAACGCGCCGAACCCGACGTCCCAGACGACGATCCGGCGCGAGCGCGTGAGCATCCGCACAAAGCGCAGCAGGTCATAGACGGCGCCGAGCAGGAATGCGAAGCCGACCGTTCTGAGGAATACCGCCGTCTGCGTCCCGATGCTCTGGAGGTATTCCATCAGCGGAACACGCGGCCGAAGAAGCCGCCGCTTTTCGGCTGATCCTGCGCATAGATCAGCGCGTCGATCCGCCCGTCCACGGTCAGCTCGCCCGTCTCCACGTTCAGCGTGTTGACGTGCAGATCCGCGCCGCGGATCGACAGCTCTCCCTGCTCCGTGAACACCGTGACCGTCCGCTCGTCAAAGCTGTCCACGTCCGAAACGCCGCTGACCGACAGACGCTTGCGATCCTCCAAAACCAGATTCTGCGGCAAAGACTGCAGTTTCCTTTCCTCATGCGCTTCCATACTAACACTCCTTTCCGTACGGTCTGCGGCGGGAACGCGGCTCCCGGCACGACGGACGGCGGCTGACGATCACCGTGTCGTCGCCGATCACTTCGATATCCTCCCAGCGGATGCGGATATCGTCCGCGTGGCCGAGCAGTCCGAGCCAGCGGCTGCGCCCGTAGATCACGATTGCCACGACCTGTCCGGTGCAGGTGTCCACGTCCACGTCGCAGATGTTGCCGATGCGCTTGCCGTCCGCGCGGCAGATCACGTCCTTGCGCTGCAGATCCGTCACACAGCAGTGCATACGCTCACCTCCGGTTTATCGTATGTAACGCCGGAAACGGATAGAACAAAAAGCCGCCGTATCGACGCGCGATACGACAGCTTCGCTGCTTATTTCTTATTTCTCCGCGGTTGCGGGCTGCGGACTTCCGATCCACATGTCCTCCCATCGCAATCCCGCGATGCGCGCACAGATCTCTTTCTCCCCGTCCGTCAGACTCGTTTCACCCGTTTCGTGCTTTTCGCGGATCGCGCGCAGGATCAGCGCGTGGTCGGACTTCTGCATCTTATAGCGGTGCGCCGTCACGATCGAGCCGAGGATCAGCAGGATCGGCAGCACGGCATAGGTGAAGCGCACGCCGAAAATGGCGGTCGGCGTCTGGGTCGGAGCGCTCGCGTCAAAGCCGAACGCGCCGAGGATGAATCCCGTCACCGCCGCCGCAAGTCCCGACACGATCTTGCGCACCAGCGTCGAGAACGTCGCGATCCTGCCCTCTCTGCGCTCGCCGCAGATCATCTCGTCGACGTCCGTCACGTCCGGCAGGATGTTGCTCGTCACGCTGCTGACGCCCGCGAGGCCGAAGTTGTAGAAGATATAGACGAGGATCAGCAGAAACTTCGGGCTGCCGGGTCTGACGAAGAAGCTCACCAGCAGCGCCAGCACGATGAACGGCAGTTCGATCCTTGCGGGCGTCTGCTTCGAGCGGCGGATGGACAGCACGTAGTTGAGCGGGAAGCCCATCACCTCGCCCGCCTGCGAAATGAGATTCGTGATGGTATACAGACTCACCATCTGCGCAACGTCGCACAGAAAATAGTAGGATGAATTGTGCACGAAGCCGAGCGCGATGACGTTGAAGAGGCTGAGCGTGAAATACTGCCGGAACGCCCTGCTGCTCCAGATCGAGCGGTATTCCCGAAGGAACGTGCGCAGGCTGAACGGCGGCACGGTCATGCTGCGGGAGTCGGGCTCTTTGGTGCCGAAGAACGTCGCAAGCAGCGGCAGTGAAAAGAACAGGCACAGCACCGTGCCCATCAGCAAAAAGCGGCCGCGGAACGTCGGGTCGAACTCGGGCGTGTTGCCCATCGCGTGCAGTGCGGAGCCGAGCGCGGACGTGCCCGCGCGCCGTGTGTAGCTGAGGATGAGCGTCGCGATCAGAAACGAACCTTCCGTCCCGACCGCATCGATCACGGTCCGCATGGCGTTGTACTGCGTGCGCAGATCGTACTGCGGCGCGAGCACCGGCAGCATCGCCGTGTGCGGCACGACCACCACGGTATAGGCGATGCTGAACAGCATGTACGCGCCGATGAAATAGAGCATCTTGACGGACGCTTCGGCGTTTTGCAGCCCCATTGCCGTCCAGAGCATAAAGTACGACGCCGCCGACGGCACGAGTCCCCACAGCAGATACGGCCTGTGTCTGCCGAACCGCGAGCGCGTCCGATCGGTGATCACGCCCATCAGCGGATCGGTGACCGCGTCGCAGAGCTTGGCGCACAGCACGACCAGTCCCGCCTGCGCCGTGGACAGTCCCTCGACCTTGGTCAGGAACGGAATGAAAAACAGACCGATGATATAGAACGAGCCGTTCGCCAGAAACACCGCCCAGTTGTAATGGATCATGGACGGCAGCGCGGCTTTGAAAGCCGTGTCGAAGCCGAGAAACCGCAGGATACGGCTTCCGGCGCTTTGCTTTTCCGTCATGCCTTTTTCTCCGTGCAGATATTCGCCACGATAAACGGGTATTTGCCGAACGCATCCTCGATCGAAGCGAAATGATACGCGCAGTCGCGGTTGTTGAACCGGTTATAGACCGTGACGCCGCCGCCTTCCTGCGTGCGGTACGCCACGGTGTGGACGGAGCTCGTCAGCACGCGCTTCGGTTTCGTCCAGAACGACACGACGCCGCACGTGCCCGGATCGCGAAGGAACGCGCGCTTGCGGTAGACCGTCCTTGCGGGAATGCCGTGCCGTTTGAGATAGTACGACAGAACGTAGACGTTCGTCCCGAAGAAGCCGAGCAGCACGTGTCCGTAACGGTAGATCTCGCGCGCGATCCGGCTGAGCTTCTCGGGTCTGCCGAGCATCTGCAGCAGATTATACGTCGCGATGATCTCGCAGCCGCACCAGCCGAAGCTGAACAAACCGTAGCGGAAACGCGCAAGCGTACCCATCCCCTGCCCGTTCAGCATTCCCTTCGGCAGAAGCGCGTCCAGTTTCCGATTGTTGAAATAGTTGCGTTTTCCCAGCATGGCGCTCACGCGTTCGTATTTTTGTTTTCGATCGTGCGCTCGGAAACGTCGCTGCGGATGAACGTCTCGTTCGACGCGGTGACCTGCAGGCTGCCGTCCACGAGATACTCCGCAGCGTCGCTCCTGCGGCGGACGGGCTTGTAGCTCGACTTGACCGACAGCACGACGATCAGCGCGATCACCAGACCGATCACGCAGCAGATCAAAACGGCCTTGACCGGGGACTTTTCCTGCGGCGTGTCCGTTTCGGATGACGGCGCCTGCGCCGGAACCTGTGCCGGGTCGTCCGCTTCGCCGTACAGGACGAACGTTTCGCCTTCCGGCACGGTCTCGTCGAAATCATAATTCTCCTCGAACGGCGGCGCCACGTCGGCCACGAAGGTGCGCACGTTCACCGCGGCGGCGGAGAACGCAAACACGCAGCAGAGCGTGAACGCGAGCAGACAGGATAACAGCTTTTTATTCATGTGCGACCCTCCTCAAATCATGCCGAGCAGCTTGCCGAGCACAAACAGCACGGCAGCCGAACCGACCGCAACGCCTGCGAACAGGCCGCCGAGCTTGCCGCCGTCCACCGGCACGTTGCCGACGAATTTGCCGCTTTGTCCGTTCATGGCGAAGGTGTACGTCTCGCCGCGGTAAACCGTGTTGAGCATCCAGACCGGATACAGCACGTACTTCGCCACGCCGCGAAGCAGCTGGATCTGCGTCGAGCGGCTGTTCACGGAGTCGAAGTTTTTGACCGTCTTGCGCAGCGTATCCTCGGCGCTCTTCTGCATGCGCTCGTTCACGCGCGCAGCGCCGGTCTCCATCGAAACGTCGTACTTGTCCGCAAGATAACCGGCAAGATACGCCGTCTGGAACGGGACGGCCTTGCCGAAGTCGAACGGTTCGACCGATTCGAGCAGATCCTCGGGCATCTTGGTCGAGCCGTCCACAGGCACGTTGGCAAACGACATGTCGCCCTCGCGGTAAACGTCGTAATAGCTCGTCTCGGTATACTCCGTGTCGCCCTGTGTCCACGTGCGCTTGCGCGTCGCTTCAAACGACGCGGCCGCGTGGATATCGGAATCGTACAGCCAGACCGGCACGTACAGTCCGCGGATCTCCTTGATACGGTTCTCGCGCAGGAACGCGCCCGGGGCGAACTTTTTCTTGCCGAGATACTGCTTGAGCTTCTGCTCGGCCTCTTTCTTTTCGAGCTGGAACGGCAGAACGAACTCCGGTTTGAATTCGCCGCTGACCTTTCCCGCCATCACGACGGGATTGCCGCAGAACGGGCATGCCGTCGCCGCCGTCGTCTCGTCGCCGACGATCTCGCCGCCGCAGGACTCGCAGCGGTAAACGGCGACGTTTCCGTCGTCCCATTCCTCCGCCTTTGCACTCGTCCATTCCCCTGCCTGCGCGTCCTTTTCCCGAAGCTCCTCCATGTCGTAGGAACTGCCGCAGAACGGGCAGAGCATCTTTTGCGTCGCGGGGTCAAACTCCAGCGCGCCCGAACATGCCGGGCACTTATAATCCATCAATTCCGCCATATCGCGCCTCCTTGTTCTGATTTGAGAAAACCACTTTTATTGTATCGGCACGAGCGCGGTTTGTCAAGAGACTGCCGTACAATTCCGAGCGCAAAAAAAGCGCAGGAAAGAAAGTCGGAATTTAGAAAATGCTCTTGAATTATATCCGAAAAACGTGTATCATAAAGTATGTATCAGTGTAAGGAAAAGAGATGGTTCGATGCAGCGCGTGTGTAAATATCCGATCATATTCGTGCACGGATTGTTCGGCTGGGGCGGCGACGAAGGGATCGACCGCAGGATGCCCTATTGGGGCGCGACCACCGGCAGTCTGATCGACTATCTGACAGACGAAGGCTTTACGTGTTACAGCGCGTCTGTCGGACCGATCTCGAGCGCATGGGACCGCGCGTGCGAACTGTATGCGCGGCTGACGGGCACACGCGTCGACTACGGCAAAGTCCACTCTGCGCGCGTCCATCACCGGCGCTACGGCCGCACCTACACAAAACCGCTGTTCGAGGGCTGGGGGCCGGAGAAAAAAGTCCACCTGATCGGTCA
>CADAGA010000149.1 GCA_902787275.1 Oscillospiraceae bacterium
ACTTCCGCATCTCTGCCGCTGCCGTCCGCAACGCCAACGGCAACAACGTGACCGATCTGCGGTACAGCGCGCACCGCATCTACAAGGGCAAAAAGCCGATCCCCGGCCTGCCGACGACCTACACGAACACGGTCGACGAAGCCGACACGCTCGAGATCGACGTGCTCGACAGCACGACCGGCGCGCTGGTCACGCTCGTCTACACGGTTTTCAATAACCAGCCCGTCATGACGCGCACCGTCCGCGTGACGAATACGTCCGACAAAACGATGCACGTGGAGCGGCTGTTCAGCCTCAGCTGCAGCCTGCCGACGATGGACTACGACCTGCTGACGTTCTACGGCCGCCACGTGAAAGAGCGTTCCCTCCAGCGCCGAGCCCTCGCGCACGGTATCCAGGGCGTGCGGAGCATGCGCGGCACCACGAGCCACGAACAGAACTCCTGCACCGTACTCATGCGGCACGGCGCGACCGAGGACTGCGGCGACGTGTACGGCTTCAACCTCGTCTACTCCGGCAACTTCGCCTCGTTCGCCGAGTGCGACACCAACGGCGCGACGCGCTACCTGCTGGGCATCAACCCGGAAACCTTCGAGTGGACGCTCGAGCCGGGCGACACGTTCTTCGCGCCCGAAGCGGTCAGCGTGTTCACGGACAAGGGTCTGGGCGAAATGAGCCGCATTTTCCACCGCTTCTACAGCAGTAACCTCATCCGCGGCAAATACAAGACCGCCAAGCGTCCCTTGCTCATCAACAGCTGGGAAGCGGCGTACTTTGATTTTGACAGCGACAAGCTGATCGACTTCGCCAAAGCCGCCAAGGAGCTCGGCATCGAAATGCTCGTCATGGACGATGGCTGGTTCGGAAAGCGCAACGACGACCACAGCTCGCTCGGCGACTGGTACGTCAACGAAAACAAGCTCGTCGGCGGTCTCAAGCATCTGGTGGACAGCGTCAACGCCGAGGGCGTCAAATTCGGCATCTGGTACGAGCCGGAGATGATTTCGCCCGACTCCGACCTGTTCCGCGCGCACCCCGACTGGCATGTCCACGTTCCGAACCGTGAACCGATGCAGAGCCGCTGGCAGTACGTGCTGGACGTCTCGCGCGAGGACGTGCGCGACAACATCTGGCAGCAGATGTACAAAGTCCTGTCGGAAAACAACATCGAATACGTCAAGTGGGACTTCAACCGCAGCATCACCGACGCCGGTTCCGCGCTTCTGCCGCCCGAACGGCAGAAGGAGTTCCATCACCGCTTCGTCCTCGGCACGTACGATCTGATGAACCGTCTCGTCACCACGTTCCCGAACATCCTGTTCGAGGGCTGCTCCGGCGGCGGCGGCCGGTTCGACCCCGCGATCCTGTCGTTTTCCCCGCAGATCTGGGCAAGCGACAACACCGACCCCGTCGAGCGGCTGACCATCCAGTTCGGCACCTCGATCTCCTACCCCGCCTCGACCATGGGCGCGCCCGTCTCCGCATGCGGCCGCACCGGCTACAAGACGAAGGGCGACGTCGCCCTGTGGGGCACGTTCGGATACGAGCTCGACCCGCGCAAGCTCACGGAGGACGACAAGGCGATCATCCGTCAGCAGATCGCGGACTACCACAAATATTACGATCTCATCCGCTCGGGCGATCTGTACCGCGTCGTCAGTCCGTTCGAGAATCCGTACTACGCCGCATGGGAATTCGTCGCCGCGGACAAGAGCGAAATGCTCTTTACACTCGTCGTCATGCACTATTCCGAAGGCGGCCAGTGCGTCCTGCGCTTCAAGGGACTCGATCCCGACCGGACGTATACGTGCGAGCAGGACGGCGAAACGTACAGCGGCGCATTCCTGATGAACGCCGGACTGAACCTGCACGACAAGCTCGGCGGCGACGGCGAGAGCTTCACGCTGCACTTTACGCAAAGCAAATAAACATGCGCACGAAACAGCGCCCCGCGTCACAGAACGCAGGGCGCCGTTTTTTTCGTTACTGCGCGCAGGCGCAGCCGCAGTTGTCGTCGAAGCCCGGATTGCAGACGTAGAAGTTCTTGCTGTCGAGGCGTTCGGTCGCAAGGCGCAGTCCTTCGCCGAAGCGCTGGAAATGCACGATCTCGCGCTCGCGCAGGAACTTGATCGGCTCGCGCACGTCCGGATCGTCCACCAGACGCAGGATATTGTCGTACGTCACGCGCGCCTTCTGCTCCGCGGCAAGGTCCTCGGTCAGATCGGCGATCAGATCGCCCTTCGACTGCATGCTTGCCGCCGTGTACGGGAAGCCGCTCGCCGCAGTCGGATACACGCCCGTCGTATGGTCGACGAAGTACGTATCGAAGCCGCTGCGCTTGATCTCGTCGTAGGAGAGGTTGCGCGTGAGCTGGAACATGATCGTCCCGATCATTTCGAGATGTCCGAGCTCTTCCGTGCCGACGTCGGTCAAAAGGCCCTTCAGCTCCGGGTACGGCATCGAGAAGCGCTGGCTGAGATACCGAAGCGACGCACCGAGCTCGCCGTCGGGACCGCCGTACTGACTGGCGATGATCTGCGCGTATTTCGGGTTCGGATTTTTGATCCTGACCGGGTATTGCAGCATTTTGTCATAACTGAACATAGGTTAATCACACACCTCCGAATCCCACGGCCACGGGCTCTTGAACCACGCGACGCCCGGTGCCGAAAGCCAGTTCACCGCGCCGTACTGCTCCTCGAATTCGCCGAGCAGTACGTTATACTTTGCCTCCAGCCGCTTATACGCGGCGATCGCCTCAAGATCCTCCGGATGCGTGTCGAGATACAGGTGCCATTCCAGCAGCGCGAACTTCGCAGCCTGCAGCTTCTTCATCGCAGCGTCACGTTTGTTCATCTGCGATCACCCGCGCCTGCGAAGGGCTTGTTGAGAACCGGGAACAGCGTGCCGGTCTGCAGCGCTTTTTCCGCGTCGTACACGGCCGTGTCCGTCTGCATGGGAACGTACGCCATCGTGACGGCCGCATCCGGCGGCAGCGCGGACAGACCCGGCTGCAGAACGGGAACCGGCTGCGTCGTTACGTTCCGGTTCATCCCGCGCTGACCGTAGTAGTTTCTTGTCATGTCGTTCAACAACGATGCTCCTTTCCGTGATTTAGGGTTTCCCCTATTTCAGTATATGACGCTGTCCGGAAAGGTGCGAAAAACGGAATTTGTCGGGGTGATATCCGGCACAAATGCGAGCAAAAGGCTTCCCTCGGGGGAAGCTGTCACGCGCCAGCGTGACTGATGAGGGAAAAGGTCGTTTTGATATGCAACCAACGGTTGGCATCGATCATAAATGTTTTCCCTCATCCGACCTCGCTTCGCTCGGCCACTGTCTCGCCTGCGGCTCGGTCGGCGCTTCTGCCTGCGGCAGAGGCGTCCACCGGACGCCCGCGCCCCCAAGGGAAGGCTTTTACGTCGGGCACAGCCCGACAAATCCCGATTTTCCTGACACAAACGAAAACCCTCCGCGGACGATGCTGTCTGCGGAGGGTTTGGTTGTGTATGATGCTTATTTCAGATCGTCGAACAGGCGGATGTTGCTCTTATCCAGCGGCAGCGCTCCGGCCTGCTCCTTTTTGATGACCTCGACGATGCGGTCGTTGACCGGCGTCGGTACGCCGCACTTTCTGCCCCATTCGCACACGACTCCGTTGATCGCGTCGACCTCGCAGGGCTTGCCCTTTTTGAGATCCTGCAGCATCGACGGCTCGATGTCGCGGTGCTTCTTCATCGCGATCGGCAGCAGGATTTTTGCAATCGCCTTTTTGATTCCGTTCGTGTAGTAGAACAGCTTGGTGATGTCCTTGCCCTGCACGGGCGCGAACGTCTCGCCTGCCGCGCGGCCGACGTCGATGCATTCCTTCATGCAGCGCAGCGCGATCGGCTGAACCGCTTTATCCTCGGACACGTCGCCGAACACGCCGCCGACTACCGTGCCGAGACCGGAAAACGTCGCGTTGATCAGCAGCTTCGACCAGCGCGCGCCGAGGAGGTTGTCCTCGATGTGCACGGGACACATCTTCTCGAGCAGCGCCTTCACGCGGTTCATCTGCGCGTCGGTGATGCCCTCCATGCGTCCCATGTGGAACGACAGGCTTTCCTTGTCGCTCGTGAGCGTGCACTCGCCCGGCGCTGACAGCGTCGCGCCCCACTCGACCGTGCAGCCGATGGTGTGCGCCTTGCCGACGATCTCGGCGATGCCCGGCTCCGGGATGCCGTTCTGCAGCGTGACGATCACGCCGTCGTCGGTCAGCATGGGCTTTAAAAACGTCACGACCTCGTCGTTGAAGAGCTGCTTGGTCATCAGGAAGATCACTTCGTACGTGCCCTGCATCTCGTCGGGGAAGATCGCCTTGACCGGAACGGTCATCTCCACCGTGCCGGTGACGTGCGCGCCCTTTTCACGCAGCGCCTCGACGTGTGCCTTGTTGCGGTTGACCAGCTCTACGTCCACGCCGTTCTGCGTCATGAACGCGCCGAGCACCGTGCCGAGCGAGCCGGCACCGTAAATGGCTACTTTTCCTTCTCCCATCGCAATCTCCTTTTTACCAGATCACTTTTTCTGCGGTCTCACGCAGCGCCATCGCCGTGAATTCCGACTCCTCCATGCTGCCCATGTCGCCGCCGCTTCTTCTGCGCACGGACAGATTCTTTTCCTCGATCTCCTTGTCGCCGACGAGCAGCATGTAGGGGATCTTTTCCTTCTGCGCTTCGCGGATCTTGTAACCGATCTTTTCCGAACGCATATCGGTCGTCACGCGGAAGCCCAGCGCGGCAAGGCGCTTTTCAACTTCTCTCGCGTACGGCTGGTGACGGTCGGCGATCGGCAGCAGACGGATCTGCTCGGGCGCAAGCCACAGCGGGAACGCGCCGGCGTATTTTTCGATCAGCAGCGCGAGCGTGCGCTCGTAGCAGCCGATGGACGTTCTGTGGATGATGTAGGGATTCTTCTTGCTGCCGTCGGTGTCGACGTATTCCATGCCGAACTTCTCGGCGAGCATCTGATCGACCTGCAGCGTGATGAGCGTATCTTCTTTGCCGAATACGTTCTTGATCTGGATGTCGAGCTTCGGGCCGTAGAACGCCGCTTCGCCGATACCGATCTTGTACGGGATCTCGAGGTGCTCGAGGATGCGCTGCATCGTGCCCTGCGCCTCGTCCCACTGTTCGGGCGTGCCGATGTATTTCTCGCGGTCGTCCGGATCCCACTGTGAGAAGCGGTAGGAAACGTCCTCGTACAGACCGAGCGTCTTGAGCATGTAGATCGCCAGCTCCAGACAGCTGCGGAACTCGCGGAACAGCGTCGACGTCTCGTTATACCGCAGCGGCAGGTCACGGTAGGAACGCGCGCGGTTGAGGTACGCCTGATACTGGAACGGACAGGTCATCGGACGCAGTGCGTACACCTCGTCCTCGGAATCGGGATCGCCCATGACGAACATGCCGTCGCGGTAGTGATCCCAGTGACCGGAGAGCTTGTACAGGTCGCTCTTGGCCATGTACGGCGTCTTGGTCAGCAGCCAGCCCCTGCGCTGCTCCTCGTCCTCGACGAAGCGCTGCAGGATCTGGATAACACGCGCGCCCTTCGGCAGCAGGATCGGCAGACCCTGTCCGATCAGCTCGGACGTCGTGAAGAATTCCAGCTCGCGGCCGAGCTTGTTGTGGTCGCGCTTCTTCGCTTCCTCGACGGACGCAAGATACGCGTCCATGTCGTCCTTCTTGGTGAACGCCGTGCCGTAAATGCGCTGCAGCATCTTCTTCGTGGAGTCGCCGCGCCAGTACGCGCCGGTCGCGCTCGTCAGCTTGAACGCCTTGACGCGGCTCGTATCGGGAATGTGCGGGCCGGCACACAGCTCGTCGAACTCGCCCTGACGGAAGAAGGAGATCTTCTCGCCCTTGCCGGCGTGTTCCTGAATGAGCTCCACCTTATAGATCTCGCCCTGCTTTTCCATCATGGCGATGG
>CADAGA010000150.1:0-2683 GCA_902787275.1 Oscillospiraceae bacterium
CGTTGAACGGAACCCAGCAATAGATGCTCACGACGTTCATCAGCGTGTCGAGCATCTCGCGAAGCTCCGACTCATATGCCGCGCGCCATTCCGGTTTTTCACGGCTGAAACGCTTGTACCGGTCGTCGCGCACGGTGATCGGCGTCAGACGCGGACAGGCGCCGATCAGATTCGGCACCACGCCTGCGTAGAAGTTGCCGATCCACTGTCCCCCGCTGACCATATCCTGCCAGACGAGCATACCGATGCGGTCACAGTGGTAGTACCAGCGCGCCAGATCGACTTTGATGTGCTTGCGCAGCATATTGAAGCCGAGCTCTTTCATTTTCTGAATGTCAAAGATCATCGCTTCGTCCGTCGGAGGCGTCAGTCCGCCGTCCGGATAGTAACCCTGATCCAAAAGACCGCGCTGAAAATACGGCGCGTTGTTCAGGAACAGACGGGCAACGCCGTTTACGACGCCGAGCGAATACTTGCGCATGCCGAAATAGCTGCGCACACGGTCGACGACCGTATCGTCGCGGCGCACGTCGATCTCGAGATGATACAGGAACGGATCCTCGGGCGACCAAAGACGCGCGTTCGGGATCGGGATATGCGCGTCATCCGCAGAGACGACCCCCTCGAAAACGACCTCTTCCGATTCAAGTATACGAACGAACAGCTCTGCTGGTTCCGAAAGCGACGCGCACAGCCGCAGTTCTCCTGCGTCGATATCCGGCAGAAACCGCAAGGACTGCACGTGTGTTTCGTTGACCGGTTCCATCCACACGGTCTGCCATATGCCGGACGTACCGGTGTACCAGAAGCCGTGTGATTTCAGCGCCTGTTTGCCGCGATTCTGCCAGCCGGCGTCCGTCGGATCATAGACGCGCACGACGAGTACGTTTTCTCCCTCGTGCAAAAGATCGGTCACGTCCGCGCTGAACGGACAGTAACCGCCCGTGTGTTCCGCAGCTTTCCGACCGTTTACGTAAACGACGCTCTGCCAGTCGACCGCGCCGAAATGCAGGATACAGCGTTTGCCTTGAAACGATTCCGGCAGTGAAACGATCCGGCGATACCACAGGATCTCATCCGGCTGCAGTTTGCGGCAGACGCCGCTGAGCTCCGATTCGATCGCAAACGGAACGAGGATCGTGCCGTCGAATGACTCCGGTATCGCGTCGACGTCCGGCGTGACCGCGTATTCCCATTTTCCGTTCAGGCACAGCCAATCGTCGCGAACCATCTGCGGGCGCGGATATTCCGCCAGCGGACAGTCGCGGTCGACCATGTCAAACCATCTGGTTCGCAGCATTTTGAACCTCCTTAGCGCAAAAGCTGACGCACGTCGCTGCCGCAGAACGCCAAAGTCGTGTAAGTTCCGAAAATGCGGGAAGTGATGCGGCGCGTGTAGCGTTTTTCAAGTTCTTTCACGGTCAGATTCGTACTGATGATGACAGGGCGTCCGCTCTGCATGCGCGTGTTGAGGATATTATAAACAGCCGCCACGGAAAACTGCGTAGAAAACTCCGCGCCGAGATCGTCCAGAACCAGCAGATCACAGCCGAGGATCGCCTCGGTCGCACCGTCGTCCTCGCCCTTGAAACGCTCGCGTTCCATCCGATCCAGCAAATTCTGCGCCGAACCGTAGATCACGCCGAAGCCCTTCTGCGTTACGGCGCCGGCAATCGCCAGGGAAAGGTGCGTTTTGCCCAGACCCGTTTCCCCGTAAAGGAAAAGCGACGGCGAATGCAGATCGAAGTCTGCGGCATACTGTTTGCAAAACGCCAATACTTCGCCCATCCGCGCATAAGGCACAACGCCCGATTTCGGATCAGCGCGCTTGGAATAAAAATCAAGATTGAACGATTCAAAGGTCGAACGCTCGACCGGAAAATCACTGCACAGCGACGCATACGCGATCTGACGCATCAGCTCTTCCACACAGGAACACCGCATTCCATCACAAAAGCCCGTGTCGCTGCACTTATTGCAGGTATAGCTTACTTTCAGGTAATCCTCCGGGAAGCCGTTTTCGAGCAGCAGAGCACGCCGCTTTTCCTGGGCCGACAGGCTTTTCTCGGAGAGGGACGCTATGAACTTTTGGGCGTCGCCCTGCATACCGATCGCCTTGACTGCGTGCACGGCAGTCTGCGCGATCTCATCGTCGATCGATTGCATCTGCGGCACTTTGGCATAAACCTCGCGCCGACGCATTGCCGCAGTCGCTTCGGCGTCTGTGCGGCGTCGTTCGATCATGCGCATGGCTTGTCTGTAGATGTCAGCGCTGTAACCCATTATGTAGCATCCCTTCGATTATTCTTCTTATAGACGATCGGACCGTAAAGCAGCTTCTGTTCCATTTCCTCGATATCGTAGGACGCAGGCGGTCTGTCGTCATCCTTCGCGTTTTTCTCGCGGAAGCGCCGATTGTCCTCGGCAACGTCCTGCGCGTTTTTCAGTCCCTTGTCATGCCAGCCGCGAAGGACTTTATTCATATACGCGAAGCTGAGCTTGCTGCAATGGTTTGCCATTTCCTCATAAGCAAGAAAAATCATGTCGACGCCGTAACCAAGCTCTGAACTCCACGCGCGCAGATACTCGGACTGCACGGCCGTCGGATTCGGCATAGACAGACCGGCCATCGCGGAAAGCTCCTTCCAGAGTTTGCCGCAGCGGTGCAGCTCGACGATCTTTT
>CADAGA010000150.1:2741-7958 GCA_902787275.1 Oscillospiraceae bacterium
CTTTTGCCCATAGCAGCAATATACGCAAACGAGGTTTTACGCACTTCGGCACAATATTCAATGATCATGAGGATCACTTCGACAGGAAGACCGTATCTGTCATGCATCAGAAGGAGCGTACACTGACCGTCGTAACCGATCGTACGTCCGAATTTTTTCTGTGCCTCACCGAACAAAAACTCCAATTCAGGCGATTCCTGAATACGCGCAACGATCTCCGCGGCGGTCGGCTTGCTCTCCGGCAGATCGGGAAGAGGCTTCTTTTCCGCCTTTTCCGGTTTTGCAGACCTCGTTTGTTTTTCCGGCTCCGGCACCGGCGCCGAAACCGTCTGCGCATCCGTTTCAAGGATACCGTTCTGCTGCCAGAATGCCACGTATTCGCGCACGTTATCCTCGCTGTATCGAAGCGCGGCGGCTGCCTGCTCTGTCGTCGGCTGCTCCGCAGCATGACGAAGCACCCACAGCAGCGTGCGCAGCTGCTCTGCGCTTGCGAGCTTCATGTGTTTATCCACGACGACAGCAGGAACGCTGAACAGAGCGCCCCAAAGCAGCGTCGGATTGACCCGGATCAGCATGGCTTATAAAAGAGCCGCCGCATCCGTATCCAGCAAAACGGTGCAGTCAGGATGCGCTTTCAGGATAGACGCGGGACAGTGCGGATCGATGTCGCCCTTGATCATGGAGAGAACCGCCTGCGCTTTCGACTTGCCGGTTGCTACGAGAACAATCTTGCGCGCGCGCATGACGGAACCGACGCCCATGGTCATCGCATAGCGCGGCATGGGAACGTCGTCAAAATAGATCGAATTCGCCTCGATCGTGCTCTCGGTCAGATGCACCTTATATGCGTCGTTTGTGAACCGGTCGGACGGCTCGTTGAACGCGATGTGTCCGTTTCGGCCGATGCCGAGGAACTGCACGTCGATCCCGCCCGCAGCCTCGATCTCCGCAGCATAGCGCGCACTCTCCGCCTCTGCGTCCGCCGCATTACCGTCAAGAAAATGAACGTTGTCGGGATTCAGATCGATCTTCGAGAACAGATTCTCATTCATGAACGTGAAATAGCTGTTTTTATGCGCCTTCGGCAGGTCGCAGTATTCGTCCAGATTGAACGTCGAAACGTTTTTGAAGCTGACCTTGCCGGATTCATACGCCTTCACCATATAGTCATACGTAGGCAGCGGCGTTGCGCCGGTCGCAAGCCCGAGAACAGCGTTCGACTTCTGCAGAACGGTCTGCACGAACATTTCACCGGCAACACGGCCGATCTCTGCCGCTGAATCAAACGTTAGTACTTTCATGAAACAACACTCCATTTTTATCAATTATTGCCAAATCCTTGCGATATTGACAAGAACATTTTTCGCACCATATTATTATATCAAACCGTCGACAAAAAGTAAATAATTTACCTACAAAAATATACACTATTTTTTTGATTTTATCCTTCTTTGATTTGCCGGATCGCACTTTTTTCCAATCGGGAAACCTGCGCCTGCGAAATGCCGATCTCCTGCGCGACTTCCATCTGCGTTTTGCCGAGAAAGAATCGCAGATACAGAATACGTTTTTCGCGCGGCGGCAGCGCACGGATGGATTGTTTGAGCTGAATCTCCTCGATCCAGTTTTCATCCGTCACTTTGTCCCCTACCTGATCCATCACGTAGATCGTATCACCGCCGTCGGAGTAAACCGGTTCATACAGCGAAACGGGCTCAACGATCGCTTCGAGCGAGAGCACGACGTCCTCTTTCTTGCGATCCATGCGTTCGGCGATCTCTTCGACGGTGGGCTCCCTACCCAGTTCCGCGATCAATGTTTCTTTGACCTGCATCGCATGATATGCCGTATCACGCATGGAGCGGCTGACGCGGACGGAATTGTTGTCGCGCAGATACCGCCGGATCTCCCCGATGATCATGGGCACGGAATAGGTTGAAAAACGAACCTGCTGGCGAACGTCGAAGTTATCGATCGCTTTGATAAGACCGATACAACCGACCTGAAACAGGTCGTCCGGGTTCTCACCGCGGTTCGTGAACCGCTGCACGACAGACAACACGAGGCGCAGATTGCCCCGGATCAATTCCTCACGCGCGGATTTGTCTCCCTGCCGCATTCGCTGCAGCAGTCTCGTTTTCTCCGATTCACGAAGTACCTTGAGCTTTGCCGTATTGACGCCGCAGATCTCCACTTTGCTGTACTGCAAAAGAAAAACCTCCCGAACCTTGGTGCAACCAGTATGCCCAGGAATCGGGAGGTTCATGCACGAATCTGTTCAGTCCGCGTACTTTTGAGGATCAAACGAATCTTCCCAGAAACAGAGAAGATAATCATATTGAAGCGTTTTCCCCTTTTCGATCTGCTCCGAAGTTTTGAAAAGCAGATTATTCGGCGCCATCAGACCGTAGTTTCGTACGTGCCAAGCCGTAGGATATTGCGGATTGGTGCGGCGATCATAACACGCGATGCCGCGCGTTTTTCCGCTAACTGTTCCATAGTAGTTGCACCACTTCGCCGTTTTGCCCCAGCACTCATCCTCATTTACGCCGCCTTCGGAATTCGTGAAAGTTCCGCCGTTATTGACCTGAATCTCATCCGCGACACGGATGCCGAGCGGTCCGGCCTCTTTCGTCTGTCCGAACAAAACGTCGCCGTAAGTGGCAAAGAACGTCGACTGCATATGTACGGCAATACAGTCCGGCTTCTGTTCAAAGCGGATCGTACGCACCTCGTCAACGAGCTTGGCGCCGTCGTCGATGCTGCTCCAGACGAGCTTCACGGATACGACGGCCGTCTCACCGTCGCTGACTTCCACGACGGAATCGAACGCCATCTTTCCTTTGTTGTCACCGACTTCGTTCCAGCAGTCGACGCCGTTCACGTCGCCGATACCGACAAACACAGATCTTTGGTGCGGATGCTCCCTGTGATGCGGCTCAAAGCGCGTAAACTGCGTTCCATCCGAAGCGAACACGGGTCCCATAAACGGACGGACGTATTCCGGCTCGTATACGCAGGAAGTGAACAGACGACCATCCGCATATACGTTGAACGTCAATCCGGTTTGAACGACAGAAAATGCCATCAGAAGATCTCCTTCAGGAATTTCAGCGCTGCCGCAGCCTCGGGTTCCATATCGCCAAATGTGCATTCCACGGAAACGTCACGGTCAAAATGCGCTGCATGAAGCTTGTCGACGCATTCCATGAAATACGCGCCTGCGAGCTTTCCAGGATAGACACGGCCGGGCGCTTCGGAAACGTGGATATGCGAAATCAGATCGCAGTTGTCGATCAGCACCTGTGAATCCTCCTGTTCCAGCGTCATGTGGAACAGATCGGCAAGCAGGCCGACGTACGGCAGATCAAGCGCACGGACGAGTTCGGCGGATTCCGCCACGGTATTCAGCATGTTCGTTTCGTTTTTATTCAGGTTTTCAATAAGGGTTTTGATGCCGTATTGCGCGCCGACTTTATTGCAGTACGTCAGAAATGCGGCGATCTTTTCCGTTGCCTGCGCTTTTTCCATATCCTCGGGGCATCTGCGCGCCCCGCCGCTTCCGAAGATAACGCACTTCACGCCCAGCAGATCGAACTTGCGCATGCTCTTGTCGACAAATTCATGGATCTCATGCTCAGGCGACTGGCAAAGCGAGATGCCGCCGGGTACAAAGCAGTTGCAGTACCGTAAATCAAGCTGTCCGTCCTTCACCTTCCGGGACAGGTCGGCAAGCTGCGTCTCGCTAAGATCGTTGACGACGCCGACAGACGCCTCGACATAATTGTAGCCGATACGGTGCATCAGATCATAACCCTGTACAAGCCCTTCATACGGATCATACCCGTCGAGATTACCCGTAAACTCGGGCATAAACGTTTTCGAATTCAAAGAACAACCAAATTGCATCGTTATTCCTCCTTAATCTGATTGTCATCAGTATAAGCGTTTAAACGCTTTCTGTCAACCGTACAATGCATTTTTTTCGAAGCGCAGTCCCAGCGCACGTTGTATCCGGCGCCGTGCGCGCAGAAAACAGAATCAGCCGTGTTTTCATAATCCGCGTCGCGGTTATAAGGATGCGATTCGATAACGGCGTCTGCATTGTGGCAGCGGTCGTATCCGTCAAAAGTGAGCCGCATCGTGCCGCGTCCTTTGGAAAACGAAGCGAGCGTCGTTTTATAGTCCATCAACTCCGACGCCGGACAGCGCCCGCAAACGCGTACGCCGTCGCATTCCGATTCCGGTGCGTCATAGACGGCGCTCATTTTCTCGAGATCCGACAGTACGCGGCCGATACACTCGGACGGCACGCGGATCTGAAAGTGGTAAAACGGCTCAAGCAAAACGCTGTGCGTCCGGAATAAACCCTGACGGATCGCGCGGTACGTCGCCTGGCGGAAATCACCGCCCTCCGTGTGCTTTTCATGCGCACGACCGGTCAGCAAAACGACCTCAATATCCGTCACAGGAAACCCGCAGAGCGCACCGCGGTGCGTTTTTTCAAAGACGTGCGTTTCGATGAGTCTCTGCCAATTCAGCTTGAGTTCATCCGTCGGGCAAGCCGAACGAAAACGAACGCCGCTGCCGCGCGGCAACGGACGCAGCAACAGCTGCACCTCCGCATAGTGCCGTAGCGGTTCATAATGCCCGCAGCCAACGACCGATTCTTCGATCGTCTCCTGATACAGCACCTCGCACGTTCCGAAAGAGATCGGTATACCGAACCGTTCGTGACACTGTTCCGCGAGCACCTCCAGCTGGATCTCGCCCATCACACGGATCTGGATCTGCTGCGCCGATTCCTGCCAAAAAACAGACATCTGCGGCTCCTCCGCTTCCAATATGCGCAGCATGCGCAGAACGTTTTGGACAGGAACAGACGGATCAAACGCAACCGAAGCGGAAAGCAACGGCGTCAGCTTCGGCGGAACGGAAGAAACGCCGTCTCCAATGCACGTACCGACGGGCAGATGAATGCCGGTAACAGCGCACAGCTGTCCTGCCTGCGCCTGCTGCACGGAGCTGAAACGTCCGCCGTTATACAAGCGGATCTCATTGACTTTTTCATCCTGCACGATATCTTTATTTCGCAGCGTTCCGGAAAGCACCTTCAAATACGTGATCGGAGCACCCGCGTCATCGTGCCTGACTTTATAGACGCGCGCTGAAAACGACGTGTTGGGATCAAACTGCGGTATTACGAGCGTATCGATC
>CADAGA010000151.1 GCA_902787275.1 Oscillospiraceae bacterium
AACACGAAAGTCTCCAATGACGATGCAGGCGTCAGGACGAATGTCCTCGACAAGATCACGCTGGAGGAATACAACACGAACAACACTGCAATCGGCAGCGCCGGCAACGGCAACACGTCCTATCTCGTCTCGAACGGCTCCTATCTGACACCAAACGCGTGGCAGCCGAACGTGAAGACCGGCGTGCGCGCAACACTCGATACCACGACGGCAGGCACAACCTTTAAGGACGTTGCATCGCTGTATCGTTTCCTCATCGTCAACGTTGTCCGCGTGGTCAAGCTCGACTACGTCATCGACGATACGAACGGTCTGCTCGGAACTGACGAAGAGACCGACATCAACAAGGTCGTTCTAATGCTGCGCACGGACGACAACGGCAGTAAGTACTCGTCCAGCGCCGTAACCAGCAAGTTCCAGGATTCCGACACGAGCAGCGGCGTATACTCCGTGCGGTACCAGAACATCTTGGCTACGGACAACTATATCTATGTGGACGCCATGCTGCCGAGCGGATATAAGATCTCGTCCTACGATCTCGAGTCCGGGACGTCGTCCGGCGTTACGTTCGACACAGCGAACAACCGTATCGTGATTCCCACGGCGGGAAGCCCGTCGAATCCGATCACGGTCGACGTCAAGCTGAAAGCGACGGTCGCCGCAGCCCCGAGCTGGGGTATCCGCGACCTGACCGGCGGGATCGGATGATCTGCCATTACGTTATGTTAGTTAGTTTAACGGGAGTTGATGCTCGATGAAGCGCTTCGATGATTCTACGAAAAAGTTAATAAAGAATGTAGCTGCGCTGATCACATCAGCTCTCGTGCTGATTGCTGCGACGGTCGCATGGTTCGCGAGCGGTTCGAAGGCGGACGTCAACCAATTTGGTGCATCGTTTAAAAACGAGAACTACTCCGTTACCAATTACGAAATGACGGATACTGCGATGAGCGGAATTCTCCAAAGTGCAACGGTTGGCGGAAGTAGTCCGGGCTTTTCGTTCAGCTACGGTTCCGGGGGGAGCGCGCTGACACTTGCGGAAAAAATGGATTCTGCCATTTGGGAAGAAACCGAGAATTTCGACATCACGTCTCTGGAGCCCGGTTCCTTCAAGTCGTTCAAGATCAGCGTGGGATCAACCATCTCCATGTTCCCGACGCTGAAAGTCGACAGCATTTCGCCGCTCACGGGCGTGACGCTGTCGGATGCGGACAAGGAGACGATCCTCAGAAATATCTACGTTCACGCGATCGTGGTGCAGACGACGACTACGACACAGACCACGTACACGGCTGTGGGCGACTTCTGCGGCAGTCTTTATGATATGTACAATCCTGCCACAGGAAAGATCTCTCAGCAGCTGTGTGATCAAATCACCGGCAGTTATGATGTCCTGCTTGACATCGGTGTTCCGGGAGCTTCCGTAACGACGGTCACTGTGGGTGCAAACCAGCAGGAGACGTCGAGTGTTGACAATCTGCGCAATGCGCACGATGCGCTGCGCCAGATCGGCACCTCGATCACGCTGAGCCCGGTTTCGGTCGGCAGATAAGGACGGTTCATGAAAAAAGCAATTTCGGTAATCAATCGGATCGTCAGCATCCTGCTGGTCGCAGTTTTGCTGTTTGCGGGTTACGTGTTCGTTACCGTGATGCGCGCGGGCAAGGACAAGGTGCCATCAGTATTCGGTTTCAGCTTTATGCAGGTCGCGACCGGCAGCATGGAGCCGACCATCCCGACCGGAGCGCTGATCATCGTGCGAAAGACGGCACCCGAAGAAATCAAAGTCGGCGACGTGATCACGTTCTATTCGTCCGACCCGATCCTTGAGGGCAAGCCCAACACGCACCGCGTGACGATGATCCTGAATGAGGGCGGCATATTGTCGTTTACCACGAGGGGCGACGCCGGTGTGCAAGACGATCCCTATCCCGTTTCGGCGGATCAGCTGATCGGCAGGTACGTGCGCTATATCGAGATCGGCAAGCTGCCGGAGATCCTGCACAGCCGCTATTTCTTCTTCTTCGCACTGCTTGTGCCGATGTGCATCGTGATCCTGGTTGAAGTGATCCGCGTCAAAAAGACCGCCGAGGAAAAGGCGGAGGCACAAAAGGAAGAAACACATGAAAAGGAGTCGTAAGATCGTCGGACGCTGTTTGTTGGTTCTGGTGATCTTGGTTTCCGTGGCTTTGATCGCAGTTTCCCTGCTGCCGCGCGCGTTCGGATATGTCCCGTGCGGGCTGCACGACGACAGCATGGAGCCGGTCTATTCAAAGGGCACGCTCGTGTTGGCGAAGCCCATCGCGTTTGAGGCGATCGGAGTAGGGGACGTACTCGTTTTCTCTGACCCGAATTCGAGCGCGAACTTCACGCGCATCGTGCGCGAGGTTTGGTATACCGAACAGCAGCTCGTGACTTCTTCCGCATCGTCGGACGAAGTGGACCCCATGACGACGGCATACCGATGCGTCGTCGGCAAAGTGGAGCGCAGCATCCCGCTTCTGGGCTATCCGGCGGTATGGGTGCACACCACCATCGCAAAGATCATTCTTGCCTGTTTATACATCATCTGGATCGCTGTGGAGATCGAAGCGTACGGCGTTTCCAAAAGGAGAGAGACAACCGCATGAAATGGAATCGAATCATTTGTATCGTGCTGTCACTGGCGGCGGTCTTCAGCCTTTTGTTGATCCGGGACAGCGCGGCTTGGCTGGATACAGTCACGGGCTCCCCGCCGAACAGCACGATCCGTGTGGATAAGATGGTGTTTTCCTTTGACGGTACGCTGGGCAGCTATCTGCAGTACACGAGCGGCGCGAATCAGGGCGATCGCTACGTCGTCACCGAGCAGAATCTGATCGTGACCAACGGCGGAAAGATCACCGTGACGAACCATTCGACCATCGCGACCGAGGCGCGGTTCAAGATCACTTACGATACGCCGAGCGAGACAGGCAGAGTGTTCAGAAACGTGAAGACCGGCAATAATCCGGATTCGCTGGCGGTTACGCTGGATGACCACTGGGTCCAGAAAGACAGCGACGGTTATTTCTACTATTACCGTGCACTTCCGGTCACGGAAGGCGAAAGCCCGAGCGCCGGCAGCGAGGGCTTTGCGGCGCTTGCCGCAAACGCGACGCCTTTGGCAGTTGATGCCATTTCGGAGATCAAGTATCTGGATGAGTTGTTTGTGAACGGTGTGGACGTCCTGAGTCACAGCGATTATTTCCCGGCGAACGGCAATCCGTTTTCCGGTAGCGTCCACGTGATCTTTGAAGCGAAGCAGGCGGACAGCGTGAACTGGCAGCAGATCACGACGTGGGCAACGGCATGAGTCTGTCCGTTCGCCGCGTTCTGCGCAACGTCCTTGTGATTGCGGCCGTACTGATCGGCGGGTTCGTTCTGTTCCTGCTGGCGAGCGGTGCAAAGGGTTTTGCCGTAACGTCCGACAGTATGGCGCCGCGGTTTTCCCGCGGAGACGTCGTGTTCGTGCGACGCGTCAATTTTGAGGATTTGGCGACAGGCGATATCGTTTCCGCCGAGTTTCCGGACAAAGACGGCGTGTTCACGCACCGCATTGTGGAGATCGACGCCGAAAAGCGGCAGATCCGCACGCGGGGCGATCATACGCTGAGCGAGGATCCGCTTCCGACAGACGAAGCGCACATCATCGGCAGGCTGTGGTTCACCCTGCCGTACGTCGGGTTTCTCGCGATCGGGCTGCAGAACCGCACATTGATCTACATTCTTTTAGGCGTTGCCATCACGTTGATTCTGGTGCGCATCGTCTTATCCAATCGCAAACGTAAGAGCCGAGGTGTTTGAAATGCAGAAAAAGAGCAAAACGATCCTCACTGCTGTGGTGACGGCACTGTTTGTGCTGTCCATCGGCTATTTCGCGCTGCTCGCGCCCACCACGGCGTGGTATTATCAGAACGAGGACAAAGAGCTTTCGTTTACCTTCGGCAATTTTAATATGGATGCTCCGACGCTGCAGACAGGCGAACAGCAGAATCTGGACGTCACGCTCCGCGGCACAACGCGCTTTGCGGACGCAGGTGAGTCATTATTCGATGAAATGACGCACGTGGTCAAACTGAACGCGGTGAATGCAGCGGGAAGTGATATGTCGGGCAACGTGACCGTCAAAGTCAAGCAGGGCGAAACCGTTCTGGACGTTGACAATACGGACGGCCTGAAATGGTTCATTTATACGCCGTCGTCTGTTGCTGCTTCCGTAGGCGCAGCTGCGGCAAACACGCTGAAGATCGCGAATTCCTACAGCGAGCAGATCGATCTTGTTTTGAAGCTGACGCCGACGTCGGCAGCGACGGTCTATGTGGATGGCGTGTCCAATTCGCTGACTGGTGGCATTGCGAACACGATTACGTTTTCTGTCGCCTCCGGAGCCGTTTGCCCTGTGTCGCAGCTGCCGAACGACATCGCTTTTGAACTGGAAGTCGATTCGGACGTTCCTGCCGGCATCCTGGGCAGCGGCAAGACCGCGAGCGGAACCGTTCCGGCCGCGGGCAAAAATATCGAGATCATGAGCACCGCCAAGACGGCGATCGACTCCATGCTGCACGCGTCGAACAGCTCCTGGCCGCTGAACTACAAGGATCTGACCGGCGACAGAGAGACAGCATATGAAACTTACAATACCGGCGCGATCGCGGCTCTTAAAGAATACAACAGCCGCGGCATTTCCGTTGCACCCGGCGAAACCAAGAGCATCTACATTGTGTTCTGGGCGGAATTCGGCAATCTGAAGGACGAATTCGAGGTCGAATCGGAAGCGGCGGACCGCACCATGACCACGAAACACTTTGGCTCTGCTGTGGAGAACAGCGATCCGGTGGAATACACCGGACTGTCGATCGAGGTTTCCGCAGGCCCCGATACCGGCGGAACGCAGACGTCGACACTGACGATCGCCTCCGCGGCTGACGTATCCGGACAGACGCAGGTAAAGCTTTACAAGTGGAGCGCGGGTACCGGCGATTGGGAGCTGTATACCGGTGCGTTCACGACAGGCAGCAACCAGAATGCTGATACCGGCAGCAGCGGAATCATCACAGTCCCGGGTTCCGGCGGCTCGGCGCAGATCGCGGGCGTGTACGTCGGATCGAAGTTCAAAGTCGAGATCCAGGGTACGACAACAGCCTGCTTTGACGGCTCCGTACCCGGCATGGATACGGACGAAAC
>CADAGA010000152.1 GCA_902787275.1 Oscillospiraceae bacterium
ACACAGACTGCCGTGACCGCAGGCGCTGCCTGCTGAAGCTGACCGAAAAGGGCAGGACGTGCCTGTTCTCCCCTGCGGCCGCAAGCTACAACGTCTATAAAAACTTCGAGGAAAAGGGTCGTCATTTCAAGGAACTCGTCCGAAAATACGGCGATCATGAATAAAATGTGAATTCTTTCACAAAAATATTGACTAACAGTCATTTTTTGCGTATACTGGCAATAGTGACTGTTGGTCATTTTTTTACGAAAGAAGCTGATCGCATGCCCACCGCGGCAGAAAACAAACATCTCAAGCAGCTGCGCATCCTCGACGCGGCGACGCGGCTGTTCCTTGACCGTTCCGTCACGGATACCGCGATCGACGACGTGGTCAAGCTGGCCGGCGTCGCCAAGGGAACGTTCTATCTCTATTTCCGCGACAAGTACGATCTGCTGGATCAGATCGTCATGCGCCGCACCGCCTCGCTGTTCACCGAGAGCTGCCGCACGGCACGCGAGCGCGCCGAAGCCGAACAGCTCGACGCGGTCGAACAGATCGAATTCCTCACGGACGAGATCATCGCGCGTCTGCGGGAGGACAGAAAGGTCACGGCGCTGATCGACAAGCGCTTCTCCGCCTGCTTCTCCCCGCAGGCCATGGAGGCATATCCCGAGATGCAGACGCATATCGAGTATCTGACCGGCCTTCTGACAACGGACGACTGCACGGTCGAGGATGCGCGAAAGCGGCTGTACGTGCTCGCGGACATGATCGGCTGCGTCTGCTGTGACGCGATCCTCAGCGCGCGTCCGTACGGGATCGACGAGCTGATCCCGACGTGCTCGCGTTTCTGGCGACGCCCGTCAACTACGACATCATGACGTATCTGCCGAAGGATCTCGAATCCGTGCAGGGCGAGGTGATCCTCGACGAGGTGTTTCAGGAGGCGTCCAGCTCCATCTTGATGATCGAGGACATGGACTCTGCCGACGTGCTGCGCATCAAGGAAAAGATCGAAAAGATCGACGGCGTGTCACAGGTGCTGTGGGTGGATTCCATCGCCGACGTCACCATCCCGAAGGAAATACTGCCGGACGTACTGCGCAGCATCTTCTACTCGACCGACGGCAAGACGACCATGATGATGATCCTCTACAAGTACGGCAGCGCGTCCGATGAAACGATGGCGTGCATCCGCCAGATCCGGCACGTGATGAACGAGCAGTGTTTCCTGTCGGGTCTTGCGACGCTGCTGGTCGACACGCGCGATCTGACCGATTCCCAGGCGCCGATCTACGTCACGATCGCCATCGTGCTGGCGCTGATCGTTCTGAGCTTCACGATGAACTCATGGGTGCTGCCGCTGGTCGTGCTCATCAGTCTCGGGTTCGCCGTCGTGTACAACATGGGCACGAACCTCTTCTTCGGCGAGATCTCCTTCATCACGCAGAGCATCGCGGCGATCCTGCAGCTCGGCGTGACGATGGACTACTCCGTGTTCCTGATCGACCGCTTCAACGAGGAGCGCCAGCGCTGCGGCGGCGACAACGTCCGCGCGATGGGCGAAGCGATCCGCGGCACGTTCACTTCCGTGCTGGGCAGCTCGCTGACGACCGTGTTCGGATTTCTGGCGCTGTGCTTCATGACGTTCACGCTCGGTCTCGACATCGGTCTGGTGATGGCGAAGGGCGTGCTGCTGGGCATCGTCACCGTCATCACGGTGCTGCCGAGCATGATCCTGCTGTTCTTCAAGCCGATCTACCGCTTCGGCCACCGCAGCTTCATTCCGCAGTTCGGCGCGCTCAACCGCTTCTCTCTGCGCGCGCGGCACGTGCTGGCTGCCGTACTGCTGGTGCTGATCGTGCCGATGGGCATTTTCAGCGTCAAGCCCGAAAAATACTACAACGTCGTGGACTCGCTGCCGGAGGATCTGAGCTCGGTGTCCGCGCTGCATAAGCTGAAAGACGATTTCAACATGGCGTCGACGCACTTCATCCTGATCGACGCCGACCTGCCCGCCGGCGACACGTCCCGCATGATCACGCAGATCAAAGCGCTCGACGGCATCGAGGACGTGATCGCGCTGAACAGCTACGTCGGACCGGCGATCAGCGAGACGATCCTGCCGGATCAGATCCTGGCCGTCTGTGAAAAAGAGGGGCTGCAGATGATGATGGTCAACTCCTCCTTCGACGCCGCCTCGGACGCGTGCAACGCGCAGGTGGACGCGATGAACGCCATCGTCAAGCAATACGACCCGAGCGCGCTCACGACCGGCGAGGGCGTGATGGCGAAGGATCTGATCGAAGTCACCGACCGCGATTTCCGCGTGACGAACTTCATCTCCATCGCCGCGATCCTTATCCTGATCGGTCTGGTGTTCCGTTCGGTCACGATCCCGTTCATCCTCGTGGCGATGATCGAATTCTCCATCTTCATCAACGAAGCGATCCCCTTCTTCACCGGAACGACCGTGTCGTTCATCGCGCCGACCGTCGTTTCGTGCGTGCAGCTCGGCGCCACGGTGGACTACGCCATCCTCATGACGAGCCGCTTCCGCGAGGAGCTGCGCCTCGGCAGAGACAAGAAAACGGCGATCCTGAACGCCGCGGGCGCGTCCTGCAGCTCGATCTTCCAGAGCGCGCTGGTCTTTTTCAGCGCCACGTTCGGCGTGTACCTGATCTGCGACATCGCCATGTTCAAGGGCATCTGCGCCATGCTCGCACGCGGGTCCGTCATCAGCGCGCTGGTCATCATGCTGATCCTGCCCGCCGTGCTGTATTTGTGCGAGGGGCTGATCCGCAAAACCACGTATCATTGGGCAAAAGGAGACGATCAAAATGCGTAAACGTACACGAATCACCGCACTCGTCCTGGCGGTGGTGCTGCTGTTCGGCGCCGCGTCCTGCGGCAAAACGGAGCCGCAGACCGAACCGGCTGCCGAAACGGTCAAGCCGGCGCAGGCGGTCTATTCCGCCGCACCCGCCAGCGTGCGCAAGTCCGAAACGGTCTACGTCAATCTCAACAGCGTCGGCAAGGTGCAGACGGTCAGCGTCACCGACTGGCTGCACACGGACAAGGGCGAGGTCGCCGTCGCCGACAAAACCGATCTCGAAAACGTCGCCGACGTCAAGGGCGCCGTCACGCCCGTCGCGAGCGGCGAGTACCTGACGTGGCACATGCCGACGACCGACCTGTACTACAAGGGCACGAGCAGCAAGAAGCTGCCGGTGGAATTCACGATCGAATACCGGCTGGACGGCAAGAAGATCTCCGCCGAAAGGATCGCCGGCAAAAGCGGTCGGGCGGAGATACGCGTACAGATGAAAAATACCTGTCAGAAGGACGGCACGTATCTGCCCGTTCTGGCGGCCGGACTGCTGATGCTGCCGGAGGGTGCGTTCTCCGGCGTGCAGGTCAAAAACGGTCTGTGCATCGGCGACGGCGCCAAGCAGATCGTCGTCGGCGCGGGTCTGCCGGGCATGGCAGAGAGCCTGCATCTCAAGGAGCACGCGAAGCTCGGCAGCATCGAGATCTCGGACAGCTTCACCGTCACCGCCGACACAGACAGCTTCTCGCTCGACAACCTCTACTTCGCCGTGCTGCCGCTGTGCTCGGTGGATATTGCGACGCTCATCCCCGGCAGCAACGAGGAGGCCGCGCAGTTCTTTTCGCAGGTGGAGGCGCTGCTTCGCGGGATCGGCGATCTCGACGTCGACCGGCTGCTGAATACGCTCAGCGGCGAAAAGCTGACGGAGCTCGCATCCATGCTCACCGAGGCCGTCGCGGTCTACAACAAAAACGAGGCGCTGCTGCAGGTGCTCGGCAAATACATGACGCCGGAAAACCTCGACGCCGTCGCCAAGCTTCTGACCGCGCTGCAGGACCCCGCCACGGCGGAGATGCTCGAAAAGCTGAACAATCCCCTGCTGCGTCCGCTGCTGTCCGGCATGCCGGAGCTGCTCGAAACGATCGACGCGCTCATGCCGACGCTGAACGCGCTGCAGGAGGATCTTCAGGATCCGGAGGTCAAGCAGGCACTCGACGCCATGCCGCAGACGCTGGAAACGCTGTCCAAGCTCAAGCAGACGCTCGAGCAGAACGACGAGCTGCTGGATCTGCTGCACTCGCTCTCGAGCGAAAACGTCCTCTCGGCGCTGCAGGCTTTTTCGGACTCCGCCGACGCGCAGACGCTGATGAAGGATCTGGCGGAAAACGCGGACGCGCTGCTGCCCGACCTGCAGAAGTACGTCGCGTTCGGCAAGGAATACGGGCTGTTCACCGACGCCGCGGAGGGCATGGATCTGAGTCTGGTGTTCATCTACATGACGCCTTCGCTGCATCCCGCTCCCGCGCCCGCCGCGGAACCCGCGACCGAAAAAGTGCCGTGGTACAAAAAGCTGTTTTCCAAATAAAGTGCACAAAAAAACGGAGCAGTCGGTTTCATCCGGCTGCTCCTCTTTTTTTGTTTCGCACGCGGCAAACGCCTCACGATCCGCAATAGAGCGCGATCGCCTGCGCGGCAAACGCCGCCGTGCCTTCCCCGCCTGCCTTGTCGATGTTTTCCGTGAACGCGCCGCCAGCGCCGTACGTTTCGCCCAGCGAACGCAGAATCTCCGGCGTGCAGCGGTAATAGTGTTCCGTGATATACGCCTGCAGACGCCGCACCAAGTCCTGCGCCTGCTCGCAAGCGGGGTCGGCGTCTCTCACCTTGCCGAAGTCCGCGAATAGCAGCATCAGTCCTCTGCCGAGCGCTTCCTCCGTCTGCGGCGTGCGTCCCTTGCTTTTTTCGGAGAATTCCCGATACGCGTCGGTATTTCCCCATTTCCGTTTGACCTCGGCAGCGTAGGCGTCCATCTCCTTCGTGTCGAATGCCGAAAAGTCCATATTCTCTCCTCCCGTTTGTCGCAATCCGCGCGCAAAGGAGATCACGTTGTCCAGATGCGCGCGCCTGAGCGTCAGCAGCTCGATCTGCTGCGCGAGCGCCGCGTCCCGGTCATAGTCCGGGTTCTGCAGGATGGCCTTGATCTCCCGCAGCGGAAACTCCAGCTCGCGGAACAGCAGGATCTGCTGCAGCCGGCCGAGCGACGCGTCGTCATACAGCCGGTATCCCGCGCCGCTGTACGCTGCCGGGGGCAAAAGCCCGATCCGGTCGTAATACTGCAGCGTCCGGATGCTGACGCCTGTCAGCCGGCTCACCTCGTGAACGGTCATCATGGTATCCTCTCCTTTGCGTCAAACACAGTATAAACTATGACGCAGCGTCAAAGTCAAGCTTTTTTTGCCGTTTTCTTCGCATATTCTCCCGCCCGCCTGCATATGGATAGAAAAAAAGGAAAACGCAGGAAGGAAGGATCGTTATGCCGCAGGCGGACCGCTTTGCCGTGCCGAAGAAGGAAAACCCGAAAAAAAGGACGCTGCTCGTGCCGGCGGTGCAGTGCGCCGTCTGCGCGATGCTCGTGCTGTCGGTGTTCGCTCTGAGCCGTTCCGGCAGCGCGTTTTACGCCGGTCTGCGCGGGCAGTACGCCGCGCGCATGCAGCAGGATTACTGCGCCGACGGCGTATGGACGGCCGCCAGACGCGCGGCGCGGCATGTGCTCGAGCCGATCGGGCAGACCGCAGAGAAAAGCAAAACCTTCGCGACGATCGACGAACGCGCCGCGGTCGAAACGGTCACCTCTGCCGGCGGCGAGGATATCCGCGTGCTCGACGCGCTGCAGGACGCCACCTTTGAGGCGGTGACGGTCTCGCAGGAGGCGGTGATGCCCGTACAGGGCAAGGTCACGTCCGGCTTCGGCTACCGCATCCATCCGATCACCGGTGCGCGCAGCTTTCATACGGGCATCGATCTGGCCGCGCCGGAGGGCACGCCGATCGCCGCAGCCTACGGCGGCACGGTCGAGGAAACAGGCAGCACGTCCGGCCGCGGCAACTACGTCCTGCTCTCGCAC
>CADAGA010000153.1 GCA_902787275.1 Oscillospiraceae bacterium
TCGATTTTCTGCGCGGGCAGACCTCGGTGCGCAGGCGCAAGAGAGCCGTTCGTCTGAGCCCGAAGCTCTCCTTTTTACAGCGTTTTCGCATACGGGTGCTGTTTCAGAACGCGGGTGCGTATGCCGTTCTGTTCGTCGGCATCCTGTTCGGCGGCATTCTTGCGGTGTTCAGCATGATGTTCGGCCCGCTCATGGACAGCTATACGCAGCTCGTGCGCGACACACAGCTTGCCGCACAGCAGACGCTCGTGGTCAGCGATACGGTTGAGACGAAGAACGCGGACGCGGAGAAGTTCTGCCTGACCACGCTTGACACGATGAAGGAAGGGTACGTCCCCGACGGCGTGAGCGTGTACGGCGTCGAGCCGGACAGCCGGTATATACGCGCCGACATCCCGGAAAGCGGCGTGCTGGCTTCGGAAAGCATGATGCAGAAATACGGCCTGAAGCCGAATGACACGGTCACGCTCAAGGAAAAGTATTCTTCCAAAACGTATACGTTCCGCATTGTCGGCTCCTATCCGTATCAGGCGTCGCTGGCGGTCTTTTTGCCGCGGCAGGCGTATCTCGACGCGTTCCGCAAGGACGGCGATTATTTCACCGGCTATTTCAGCAGCGAACCCCTGAGCGATCTCGATGCGGACGACGTTGCCGCGACGATCACGCTGAAGGATCTGACGAAGGCGGTCGATCAGCTTCAGGTGTCGATGCTCGGCGTCATGGATTATTTCGTGTATTTCGGCGTCATCGTTTTTCTGCTGCTGATGTTCCTGCTGACCAAGCAGGTGATCGAAAAAAACGGTGCGTCCATCGCCATGACAAAGATACTCGGCTTCAAAAACGGTGAGATCGGCAGACTGTATCTTGTCAGCACGTCGATTGCCGTGCTCGCATCGCTGCTGGTGAGCATACCGATCATTTCCGCGCTGCTGCGTTACGCTTTCCGGGTGTACATCTACAAACGGATAGCCGGCTACATTCCGTTTATCATCTCAAACAGCTGCTACATAAAGCTGGTTGTTATGGGCATGGCGAGCTATCTTGTCGTCGCGCTCGGTATGCTGCTGAAGATCAAAAAAGTACCGATGAGCGAAGCGCTCAAACAGCAGAATCTGTAAGGGAGTATAAAGATGAAACGAATCATAACCCTGATCATTTTTGTTTTTATGTGCGGCTGTCTGCTGTGGCAGGCGTGCGCGATGCCGGACGGAAACTACACGTCACCGATCGTGTCCCTGACGACGAAAGCGCCGATCCCGGCGATCAAGGCGGCGTTTGCGAAGGCATTCGGAGACACGGCACAGATCGAAGTCACGCCGGACGGCAGGGTGTATGCAACACTCGAAAACCGGCACATGTCGATCCAGGTGTTCGGCAGAACGTACGAGGCGAACGTCATGACGATCGAGGGCGCCGAGGTTGTTTCCGAAAAGCGGGAAGCGTTTTCCGATCCCGTGAACGGTTTGTTCGCAGAGACCGAGATGAAAACACAGACGGTGCCTGCCGCGTTCCGCGTGCCCATCGGCACGGATGGCAGCGAGCACGTCCTGACGATCACGGTGGACTTTATGGACGCGTTTATGGGCAAGGGCGATCCGCATCCGACGGACGTGACGATGACGCTTGGTGCATGGAAGGCGGTAGAAGGCGCCCAAGAGAAGACACTGCCGGAGGACGCTGCCGCGGAAACGGAAAGTGCCGTATCCGAAACTGCAGCGCAGCAGACCGAAGCGCAAATCGTGCAGCAGGCGGAAACGGAATCGGTTCCCATGCAGGAAAAAGAAACGACCGCGCCTGCGGACGGTGGACAGATTGAGACGCCGCAGCAGTCCAAAGGAAAGACGTCGGTGCTCGTGATTGCGGGAGCGGCAGTTTGTCTGGCGGTTCTGATCTTTGTTCCAATCGCCGCGCACGGAAAACGCAGGGGAAAGAAATGAGAAACGTTGATGGAAAACGGCAGCGGGAAAAAGCGATGGTCGCCGATATGATCGCGCTGTACTGCCGCAAAAGGCACGGCACACCGAAAGGACAACTGTGCGTCGAATGCCGCGAGCTGCTCGCGTATGCGCATTCCCGTTCGGACAAATGTCCGTTCATGGAAACGAAAACGTTCTGTTCCAACTGCAAGGTGCATTGCTACAAACCGGAAATGCGCGAGAGAATCCGTGCCGTTATGCGCTTTGCGGGACCGCGGATGGTTTTTCATCATCCGGTCGCGGCTGTGCGGCACGTGATCGCAACAAAACGGGAAAAGAGAAAGCTGGAGAAACATGAAGGTTAAACAGGTTGTATTTATTGTCTTGGGCTGCGTCTGCCTTGCGCTCGGCACGGTCGGCGTTTTTCTGCCTGTTCTGCCGACGACGCCGTTTTATCTGCTGACGGTGTTCTTTTTTGCCAACAGCTCGCAGAAACTGCACGATTGGTTCGTCGGCACGAAGCTGTACAAAAAGCATCTGGAATCGTTCGTGCAGAAAAAGGGCATGACGCGCCGCACGAAGATCTCCATCCTCGCGTCGGTCACGCTGCTGATGGGCTTCGGCTTTTTCATGATGGCGCGCAAAGGGATCTGGATCCCGTGCATTATTCTTGCTGCCGTGTGGCTGGCGCATTTACTGTATTTTGTTTTCAGAGTCAAAACGATCACCGCGGAAACGGAGGCGTCATCATGTCAGAGGCATTACTGATCCGGCACTGTTCGCCGACGCCGGCCGACATGAAAACAGGCACGGAAAACAATTGACAAACACCAAAAATGTACGGACGTCTATTGCAGACAGTTTGCTGCAGGCAGGTCTGTGGAACGGCTCGCTGCGGCCGTTTGACTTAGAGCGAAATATTCAGAAAGGAGAAAGACATGGAAATCATCGATACCATTCTGGGGTTGTTGGGCGTTGCCGGCGGAATTGCCGGAACGACATCTGCGTTCAGCGGCGCATGGGAAACGCTGTTCGGCGCGATCTCCACGATCATTGAGTTCTTCTCATCCTTCCTCGGTTGATTGTTTCGGAGAAGTACAAGCCGCATGTGTCGTCAAAACAGTGCGGCTTGTACGGTTTTCCCGTTTGATTAGAAACAGCTTCACCGCACAGTGGAGTTTTTATAAAGCTTGTGAGTTAGCGTATGCTAACTGAATTTGCAAAGAAAGAAGGTTTGCAGATGAAAGAAAAGAAACAAAATGATGTTGCCGTGCTTCTGGGGTACGCGGGCAGTTACAAGGGATTGACGTTTACGGGACTCGGTCTGTCGGCTGTTGCGATGATTCTCGGCATGGCGCCGTACGTCTGCATCTGGCTGGTGGCGCGTGACCTGATTGCCGCGGCGCCGGACTGGACCGCAGCGTCGGGCGCGGCGCGTTACGGCTGGATGGCGTTTATCTTCGCCGTGGCGGGGATAGCGGTCTATTTCGCGGCGCTGATGTGCACGCATCTGGCAGCGTTTCGCACGGCGTCCAACATCCGCAAGCATGGCATGGGGCACCTGATGCGCACGCCGCTGGGCTTTTTCGATTCCAACGCGTCGGGTCTTTTGCGCAACCGGTTGGACGGCGCGGCGTCGGAGACGGAAACGCTTCTGGCGCACAACCTTGCGGACATCGTCGGCAGCATCGCGATGCTGCTCGCCATGATCGTACTGATGTTCGTTTTTGACTGGCGCATGGGCGGGGCGTGTCTTCTGGCAGCAGTAATCTCGCTTGTCGCCATGTTCTCCATGATGGGCGGCAAAAACGCCAAGCTCATGCAGGAATACCAGGCGGCGCAGGACTATATGAGCAAGGCCGGCACGGAATATGTGCGCGGCATCCCCGTCGTCAAGATCTTCCAGCAGACTGTCTATTCGTTCAAGGCGTTCAAGCAGGCGATCGAAGATTACAGTGAGAAGGCGGAGCACTACACAGGCAAGATCTGCCGCATGCCGCAGTCCGTCAACCTGACCTTCACCGAGGGCGCATTCATTTTCCTGGTGCCTGTCGCGCTGCTTCTGGCGCCCGGTGCGCTGAAAAACGGCGACTTTGCCGGTTTTGTTACAAACTTTGCGTTTTATGCGGTGTTCTCCGCGATCATCTCCACGGCGCTGGCGCGGATCATGTTTGCCGCCAGCGGCATGATGCTGGCGAGTACGGCACTCTCGCGGATCGACGAGGTCATGAACGCGCCGACACTGCCGGTCGCGAAGAATCCGCAGACGCCGAAGGACAACAGTGTCACATTCCGGGACGTCTGCTTTACTTATGACGGCGCCGGACAGAGTGCGCTCGATCACGTTTCGTTCCGCGCCCAGCCCGGGCAGACCGTCGCGCTCGTCGGTCCGTCCGGCGGCGGCAAAACCACGGCGGCAAGTCTGATTCCGCGCTTCTGGGACGTCACCTCCGGCGCGGTAGAGGTCGGCGGCGTGGACGTGCGGAACACAGATCCGCATGTGCTGATGGATCAGGTGGCGTTTGTATTCCAGAATACGCACCTGTTCAAAGCGTCGATTTTAGAGAACGTGCGCGCATCGCGTCCCGACGCGACAAGAGAAGAAGTGCTCGCCGCGCTTTCCGCTGCGCAGTGCGGCGACATCCTTGAAAAGCTCCCGAACGGCATGGACACGGTCATCGGCACGGAGGGCACCTATCTCTCCGGCGGCGAGCAGCAGCGCGTGGCGCTGGCGCGGGCCATCCTCAAAAATGCGCCCATCGTGGTGCTGGACGAGGCGACGGCCTTTGCCGACCCGGAAAACGAGGCGCTGATCCAGAAGGCTTTTGCGCGCCTGACGGAGGGACGGACGGTCATCATGATCGCCCATCGGCTTTCCACCGTCGTAAACGCGGATAAGATCATCGTCCTGAAGGAAGGCCGCAAGGTCGAGGAAGGCGCCCACGCGGAGCTGCTGAACGCCGGCGGGCTTTATGCCCGGATGTGGGCCGATTACAACCAGGCGGTCAAGTGGCGGATTTCTGCGGAAAAGAAGGAATAATATGTTCGGGAAAGCGTTTCAAAGAAAATACGCCCTGACCGATCAGGGCGTGAAAAACACCAAGGCCGGGACGCTCTGGACCGTCGTCGTCAACCTTGTGGTCATGGGCGGCATGGGCATCCTCTATCTGCTGATGACGCGCTTTATGGATACGCTGACGAGCGGCGCG
>CADAGA010000154.1 GCA_902787275.1 Oscillospiraceae bacterium
ATGCTGGACGTGCAGGGTTTTTCTTATATCGGTTCGATCCCGCTCGATACGGAGCTTTTCAAGGTGCAGGGCGGTGAGATCTATGACGGACAGCTGTACGTCGTAACGAACCAAGGGTTCCGGAAAAAGACGATGGTGTCGATCGATCTTGAAACGGGACATGTTGAGCCGGTCTTTACGCGGTGCACGGGAAAGCTTGACGCGGAAGGCGAGGGGATCGCGATCTGCCGTTACGCGGACGGGTCGCTGTTCCACATTGTCGACGCCGGCGCTCAGGTGCGCATCACGAGTTTTAAACCTTCATCAAAATAAAAGAAAACTGCCGCTGTCTGCGTTGTGGACAGCGGCAGTTCTTTTTCGTTTATAACGTATTCAGTTTCGCATCCAGCTCGACGGTGCCGTCTACGGCGATCGTGCGTTCCGTTTTGCCGTACCTGAGCGTGAGTGTGGGATTGTGTCCGGTGATCCGCGCTTTTTCGAGCACTCCGTTCTGCCACACGAGATCGACCGTGACGTTGCCTTTGGCGCGCAGACCGGTCACGGAGCCGTTTGCCCATTTGGAGGGAAGCGCCGGCAGCAGGTAGACTTTGCCGTCCAGACTCTGTACGAGCATCTCCGCCACGCCGCTCGCCGCGCCGAAGTTTCCGTCGATCTGGAACGGAGGATGCGCGTCGAACAGATTGGCGTACGTTCCGCCGCCGCCGTTGTAGTGCGTGTTCTGCTCGTCGACGAAGCGCAGCTGCGTGTCCAAAAGATGCAGCGCACGGTCGCCGTCGCGCAGTCTTGCCCAGAAGTTGATCTTCCAGCCGAGGCTCCAGCCCGTCCCGTCGTCGCCGCGCGTTTCCAGCGTTTTGCGGCAGGCGTCTGCAAGCTCCGGCGTGTTCTCGACGGAAATCAGATTCGCCGGATGCAGCGCATACAGGTGCGAAACGTGCCGGTGATGCACTTCCGCTTCCTCCTGCTCGGCATACCATTCGAGCAGCCGGCCGTCCGATCCGATGCGGAACGGCAGAAGACGCGGCAGCGTCGCGCGGATACGGCCGGCGATTTCATCGTCCAGGCCGAGAATGTCGCAGCATTTCAGTGTGTTCTCCAGCACTTCGCGGCAGATGCTCATGGTCATAGTCGTCGTCTGGGAGATCGAGTATTCCTCTTCGTCGTCCAGGACGAAACAGTTTTCCGGAGACGTGGAGGGGGCGCAGAGCAGATATCCGTCCGCGTTTTCCGTCAGGATCGAAAGATAGAATTCCGCACAGCCCTTCAGGACGGGATAAGCCGTGTCTTTCAGAAACGCCTTGTCCAGCGTATATTCATACTGCTCGAACGCATGGCGGGAGATCCATCCCGCGCCGTTGTACCAGAAGAACCAGCAGGGGTTTCCGGTCGTCGGTACGCACATGCGCCACAGATCGCTGTTGTGGTGGCATACGAAGCCCTCTGCGCCGTAATACTGCTTTGCGACGCGGCGGCCTGCGATGGACAGATCGTGCAGCATATCCATCAGCGGCTCGTTCAGCTCCGCAAGGTTGCACGGCAGAACGGGCCAGTAGTTCATTTCGGTATTGATATTGACCGTGTAGTTCGCTGCCCAGGGCGCGTGCAGACGGTGGTTCCAGATGCCCTGCAGATTCATCGCCTGACTGCCCGGACGCGACGCGCTGATGGCGAGATACCGCCCGTAATTGAACAGCAGAACATATAAACCGGGATCGGCGGTGCCGTTTCCGAAATCCGTGAGCCGGTCGTTCGTCGGCACGTTTTCGCGGTGTGCGCTTTCGATCTCCAGCTTGACGCGGTCATACAGCGCACGATGCGACGCGATATGCTCCGCTTTGAGCGTCTCGTAGGACTTTTGGAACGCGGCGTCGATCCGGTCAAGCACGGCCTGCTCGTATTCCTTGCCTTCGAGAACGGGATGCTTGTCGAATCCGTTGAACGAATCCTCGGCGGCAAGCACGATCGTGGCGTCTGTCACGCCGCGCATCGTGATGCAGGAGCCCTCGTAATAGACATCGCCGTCGACAGCTTGCACGCGAACGGCTGTGCGGAAGCGCATGCCCTGTTCGGCAGGATCGTCCGAAACCTGCGCGAAGTAGGATCGGCTATCGTACATCTGCCCCGGACACTGTCCGTCCATAAACAGCGTTTTGCCGCGTGTATAGGTACGGTGTTCGAGAAGGCTGCGCAGCGTCAGCTGCAGATCGAAGCCGTCATCGCAGCGAATGCGGCCGACGAGCACGTTCTGCGGATAGGAAACGAACCATTCCTCTGTGTACGGCTCGCCGTCACGCAGATAGGATACGGTGGAGATCGCGTCGCCCAGATCCAGTTTGCGTTCGTAGCGTTCGACCTTCGGCGGCGCGACAGGTGCTGCGATGCACAGGTCGCCCAGCGGCAGATAACTCTCCGTATCATATCCCTGCATATTGTCGACGACCGTGCGGGTCGTGTTCGGGATCTGATCCGGCTCTAAAATCTGATGACGAGCTTTCTCAAATGCTTCTCTTGCCTTGAAATTGTCCTTGTATGAAGGCTTTCCGGACCACAGTGTGTCCAGATTCAGGGAGAGGATCTCCTCGTGCGTCGTGCCGAAAACCATCGCGCCGAGGGAACCGTTGCCCAGCGGCAGCGCATCCGTCCATCGGCGGGACGGCTTCGTATAGTATAGTAGATTGCTGTCTGTCATTCTTTTCACCTCAGCGATAGTATACAGGAAACCGTGAAAGGTGTCAAATGCTTTTTCTCAAACGAGGAAATCGTCTATCAGATCCTGAAAGTGCACCGGTGAAACGTCGTTATCCAGGATCAGACGGATCAGCTCCTGTACTTCGTTTTTGTTCACGGACAGGTCCCTGACCGAAAAGATCTCACGCGGGGGATCGGTGCGGAATGCCGTAAAACCGTATCCTATGTATTGTTCGCCGTCCTCGTTTTCGAGGCAGTCGGAATTCAGAATAAGCATCAGTTTTTCGGAATCACTAGACAAGAACATCATCTCCATTTATTTGCGAAACTATCATATGCGATATTTTTTCACATGTCAATAGTTTCGTGAAATATTTTAAAATAAAATTCTAATCAAAACAAAAAGAGAATTACGGATTTGTAAGTTTATCTTGATTTTCTTTGTATGGATATGGTATAATAATCTGACAAATTTTTGAGGTGTTATCTGTGAAAGATCTCATCATTTTCGGCGCGGGAGGACTCGGCAGAGAGACGCTGTTCCAGATCCGTGAAATGAATCGGGTTTCTCCGACTTATACGATTCTGGGATTTGCCGACGACCGCTGTGTCGGTCTGACCGTGGACGACTATCCCGTGCTGCTGGATAAGCAGGGGCTGTGTGAGCGCACGGAGGATACGTGCGTTGTGATCGCGGTCGGCAATCCGCGCGCGAGGAGGCAGATCTATTCCGCGCTCTGCGGCAATCCGCATCTTTCTTTCCCGACCGTGATCGCGCCGAACGTGATCTGTTCGGACCGCGTGCAGATCGGAAAGGGCTGCGTGATCGGATTCGGCGCGGTTTTGACCGTCGATATCACGATCGGCGACTTCGTGCTGATCAGCAACAGCTGCAACGTCGGTCACGACGCCGTGCTGCGCGATTACGCGACGCTGTATCCGGCGGTGCACGTTTCAGGAAACGTCACGCTCGGCGCGGGCTGCGAGATCGGCGTGGGCAGCAGCATCATCCAGGGACTTTCCGTCGGCGACGGATCGATCCTTGGCGCCGGATGTGCCGTCGTGCGCGACGTTCCGCCGCATTGTACGGCGGTCGGCGTTCCGGCAAGAGTGATCCGCAGACACGAGCAAAAGCTGTGAGGTGAAAACATGCAGAACGAGTATTCCGTATCGCTCGAAAAAATGATCGAGGACCAGCATTTTGAGACAGTCTATCTTCCGCAGGAAGCCAATAAGATCTATATTTATTCCAAGGAAGTCAGCCGCCCCGGATTGGTTTTCGTCGGGTATGACGAGTATTTTGACAGCAAGCGTGTGCATTTCATCGGATTAAACGAGACGGGCTATCTGAAGAGCCTGCCCGAGGATGCGCGGTACAAGGCGATGGAGCGACTATTCCGCATGCACCCGTCGCTCGTGGTTCTCTCACGCGGTCTGCCGTGCATCGACGGTATGATGACGCTGGCGGACGAGTACGGCGTTCCGATTTTGCGCGCGGCGACTTCGACGTCGAGCTGTATGTCGCAGCTCATCGCGTATCTGAGCGTCGAGCTTGCCGACCGCATCACGCGGCACGGCGTCATGGTCGAGGTTTACGGCGAGGGCGTTCTGATCCTCGGCGGCAGCGGCGTCGGCAAGAGCGAAACGGCGCTGGAGCTGATCAAGCGCGGCCATCGGCTGATCGCGGACGACGCGGTGGAGATCCGCAAGGTCTCTTCCACGACGCTGCTCGGTTCGGCGCCGAACAATATCCGCCACTTTATCGAGCTGCGCGGCGTCGGCGTTCTGAACGCGCGTCGACTGTTTGGCGTCGGCGCGGTCAAGATGACGGAAAAGATCGACATGATCGTGCAGCTTGAGGCGTGGGACCGTGAAAAGGTATACGAGCGGCTCGGTCTCGACGACGAATACGCGGATATTCTCGGCAACAAGATCCCGGTGACCGTCGTGCCGGTAAAGCCCGGACGCAACCTTTCGATCATCATTGAGGCGGCTGCAATGAACAACCGTCAGCGCAAGATGGGTTACAACGCCGCGCGCGAGCTGCTGCGCAAGCTCGGCATGCCGGACGAGGAGTTCGAGCCCGAACAGCGCGAACTTGATCTTTGGAACGATTAATTGAAGGAGGACATACAATGTACAGGATCGGTGTGGATCTCGGCGGCACCAATATCGCGGTGGGCGTCGTGGATGAAAATTTAAAGCTTGTCGGTCGCAGCAAGATCAAAACCAATGCGCCGCGTCCGGCAGAGGACATTTTTGCCGATATGGCAAAGGCATGCTTTGCGGCAGTGGAGGATGCCGGAATCTCGATGGATGACGTTGCGTCGGTCGGCATCGGCTCGCCCGGTACGATCAATAAAGAAACGGGCATGATCGAGTTTTCCAACAATCTGGAGTTTTTCAACGTGCCTGCGC
>CADAGA010000155.1 GCA_902787275.1 Oscillospiraceae bacterium
GCGCGTTTGTTCCGAATCGCGAATCCGGCAGTCAGCGCAACCGTGACCAGAGCAATACCGCCCAGACAAATCGCCACGATCGCGATCGTGGACAGCTGCTTCGGCTCTTCCGTTTCCTCCGGCTCTGTCGGCTGCGTTTGTTCAAAATACGCTTCTGAAGTAAACGTATTGCTGTCTCCGCTGATGCGCTCAAAGTAGGCGTCAAGCGGACTGAGCGTCGTACCTTCCACGGTCGTATTGTCGACCTGCGGGATCGTCATATGCGGCGCGGTGCGTTTGGCGGTCGTATAGACGAATTTTTTCGTAGTCGTGGTGGTTTTGCCGCCTTTTTTCGTGGTGGTGGTATGATCTCCGGTTTCCGATTCCTTTTCGGATGACGAGTGCGTTGAAGAAGGCGATGTCTCAGATGCAGGCGTCGACTCCGTGGGCTTCGTCGTCGGGTTGGTCGGATTCGTCGGATTGGTTGAGGACTCGGTCGGCTTCGTTGTCGTTTCCTCCGGCTTCGTCGTGGATGCGGTCGTCGGCATCGGCGGCTGCGTCGTAGTCGTTGCAGACGTGCTCGGCTCCACGTACGGCTCTTCCTGCGCCGGTTTCTTGGTCGAGGAAACCGTATCCTCAGCTCCGACGTCGAAGGAAAGCGAAACGGTCTGCGCAGTCAGCGCAAACACCAGAACAACTGCCAAAATACAAAATATAGAGAATATACGCTTGTTCATATACTACCTCCAATTTTATTCCTTTCCATCATACAATTAAATCGAAACTTTGTCAAGAGTAACAAAAAGAAGTTTTCCTTGAAACTTTCTACAGGATATGATAAAATCTTTACCGAAAATGCAGAAAAAGAGGGACAATCATTGAAAAAGATCGGAAAAGTTTACGGTGTGATCCTGGCCGGCGGCAGCGGCACGCGCATGAATTCGCCGACCCCGAAGCAATTTCTCTCTCTCGGCGGCGTACCTATCTTTGTGCATTCCGTGCGCGCTCTGCTCTCCGAGCCGCAGATCGCCGAGCTTTGGATCGGTTCCAACGGCGACTGGCTGGAGCTCGCGCAGCAGCAGATTGCGGAGTTCTGCGGCAATGATCCGCGTATCCACGTCTGTGAAGGCGGCGCCGACCGCGAAGGCACGCTTCTGAATACGCTGGCCGCCATCCGTCAGAACAACGTCGTTGACGACGATGACGTCGTGCTGATCCATGACGCGGTTCGCCCCTTTGCAACGCGCAGGATCATCCGCGACGTGATCCATGAAATGCAGTTTTGCGACGTCTGCAATACGGTCGTTCCGGTCAACGATACGATCGTGCAGTCCGCCGACGGAACGAAGATCACCGGAATGCCGAAACGAAGCGAACTGTTTGCCGGGCAAAGTCCGCAAGGCTTCCGTATCAACGCGCTTCTGGACGCGTTTGACCGTCTGGATGCGGAAACAAGAAAACAATTGACCGAAACAACGATGGTTTGCTTCAAGAGCGGTCTTCCGATCCACATCGTGCGCGGCGAGTTCTTCAATTTCAAGATCACGACGCCGTACGATCTTGAAGTCGCTGAAAGCATCCTGGACTTTGTCGATGAACAAAAAAGCCTGTCATAACAAATCGAGCTGCCGAAAGGCAGCTCTTTTTTTCAGATAAACCATAGGCGTATCCACCCGCGCACACTGACGCCCTTTGCATAGTGGCAGACGCGTTTTGCGTACGGACAATGGAACACCTCAAATGAATCGGACATCTTAAGATCCGCATGGCGTATTCGCTTTCCACTGAGAATGTTGAGTGCGGGTACGCTGTATTTTTTATTGCCGTGTTTTAAAATGCGGTTGAGCGAAAACGGATTCATTCCTATTCCTCCCCTCCCGCATACTATAACACGGGCAAGGCGCGAAAAAGAACGAAACAAAGGGATGAATCAAAGGATCGAGCGAATCGCCTGAACGGCATTTTCGAGATCAGCCTGAACGACCAGAATGGAGATATCACATTCCGAGGTCGTGACCATACGGATATCCGACCGTACGCTTGCAGCTGCGGCAAGAACCTTGGCCGCGTAACCGGATTCTTCGTTCATCTGTGCGTCATACACGCTGATCTTGCAGTTGCCGGAGCTGACGCTGATCTTCAGGTCAGGGTTCTTTTCACGCATTTCTGCGCACACACGCAGAATCCCGCCGAAGTCATCGCCGTCCACCGTGAACGACAAACTCGAATGCTGCCCGTTGGGCGGCGTCTGGGAGATCATATCGACATTGATCCCCGCATCTGCTATCTTTTGGAACACATCTGCAACAGTGCTGATGTCTGCCGGAGAGTCGTGCATGGAGATCAGCGTGACGTCTTCACGAATTGTGATTTCATACATATTCATTCCTCCTTTACAAGATCATGCATCGTGTACAGACCGGCCTTTTTGCCGGCCATAAAGACTGCGGCATTGACTGCGCCGGACGCAAATACAGCTTTGCTGCCCGCACTGTGCAAGAGTTTGATCACTTCGTCCGTTCCGCAGAACAGTATCTCGTGCTCACCGACGATCGTTCCGCCGCGAACCGCGTGCAGCCCGATTTCCTGCTTGCTGCGACGCTCGTGCTTTTCATGCCGATCGTACACGTACTCCGGTTTTTCCGGCAGAACGGATGCGATCTCATCGGCGAGCATGAGCGCCGTGCCGCTGGGTGCGTCGATCTTTCTGTTGTGGTGCATCTCGACAATTTCAATATCGTAGTTTTTTCCGAGGATGCGCGCAGCGGTTTTGGCAAGCTCGGACAGAAGATTGACTCCCAACGACATGTTCGCCGAGAAGAATACGGGAATTCGCTCCGATGCGCGGTGAATCAGCGCAACCTGTTCGGGCGAGTAACCTGTTGTTGCCAATACGACGGGCAATGACTTTGCGACTGCAAATTCAAGGATTCCGCCGAGCGCCGACGGATGCGAGAAATCGACGAGCACGTCCGCATCCTCCGTAACCTTGAGCGGTGCGGAATACAGCGGAAAATCCGCCGAACCTGTTCCGACGTCTACACCTGCAACGATCTCGCAGTCGTCCCGCTCGGATACGATCTGCGTAATCGTTTTCCCCATTTTGCCGAGCGCGCCGCAAAGAATGATTCTCTTCATATTTTCACATCCAGAATTTTATTGATAAAGAAAAGTGTCACTCCGGAAAACCGAAATGACACATAAGCTCAAACCAAACCGTGGTTGGCAAGCGCTCTGCGCAGCGTCTCGCGCTTCGCAGGCGTCGTCGCGGTCAGCGGAAGTCTGCACTCGCCGACGTTCCAGCCCATCATGTTCATTGCTTCCTTGACGGGAATAGGGTTAACATCGCAAAACAGCGCCTTACACACGTCAAACCACTCGAGCTGCAGCTTCGCGCTGCGGGCCGGATCGCCTTCCAGATAGGACGCAGCCATGTCGTGCGCGACACGCGGCGCAACGTGAGAAAGGACAGAAATTACGCCCTTGCCGCCGAGTGCCATGATCGCGGTGACCTGGTCGTCGTTGCCGGAATACACCGTCAGATCGTCGCCGCAAAGCGCGATCGTCGCCGCAATCTGCGAGATATCGCCGCTGGCTTCCTTCGTGGCCACGATGCGATCGAGCTTCGACAGCTCGTGGTACGTGTCCGGAAGGATGTTCACGCCGGTGCGGGAAGGCACGTTATAGAGAATGATCGGCGTGCTGACGCGCTCGGCAATGTAGCTGTAATGACGGATCAGACCTTCCTGAGACGTCTTGTTGTAATACGGCGTAACCATCAGCAGACCGTCTACGCCGGCGCTTTCCGCCTCATTGGACAGCTTGACGGCATAGTTCGTATCGTTGCTGCCGGTGCCGGCAATGACCGGAACGCGGCCGGCCGTGTGCTGCACGGTGAACCGGATCGCCTCGGTATGTTCATCATGATCGAGCGTCGCGCCTTCGCCGGTCGTTCCGCAGATAACGATACCGTCCGTGCCGTTGGCGATCTGATCGTCGATGATCTCGCCGAGCTTTTTGAAATTGATCTTGTTGTTCTCGTCAAAGGGCGTAATGATCGCAATCGCGGAACCGGTAAAGAGAACTTTTTTCATGATCATTCACTCCAATCTGAAAGTATCGGATTAATCGAGATAACCCTGCGCGCAAAGCTGCTCCGCAAGCAGTACAGCGCCGCCAGCAGCGCCGCGCAGCGTGTTGTGCGACAGGCAGACGAACTTATAGTCGTACTGCGTATCTTCGCGCAGTCTGCCGATCGAAACGGCCATACCGCCCTCAAGACCGCGGTGCAGCTTCGTCTGCGGCATGTTGTCTTCCTCAAAGTAGTTCAGGAAATGCTCGGGCGCGTGCGGAAGTTTTTTCTCCTGCGGGAAGCCCTTGAAGTTTTTCCAGATTTCTTTGATCTCATCGATGGTCGGTTTCTTTTCAAAGCGTACGAACACAGCGCCCATATGACCGTTCGACACGGGAACGCGAATGCACTGTGCCGTGAAGTTCGGCGTCGTTGCCGGAACGATCACGTCGCCTTCAATCTTACCCCAGATCTTCAGAGGTTCCTTCTCGCTCTTTTCTTCCTCGCCGCCGATATACGGGATCACGTTGTCGATCATTTCCGGCCACGTATCGAACGTCTTGCCTGCGCCGGAGATGGCCTGATAGGTGCAGACCAGCACGTCCTTGACGCCGAATTTTTCATGCAGCGGGAACAGCGCCGGTACGTAGCTCTGCAGCGAACAGTTGGACTTGACGGCGATAAAACCGCGCTTGGTGCCCAGGCGCTTGCGCTGCGCCGGAATGATGTCCGCATGATTCGTGTTCAGCTCCGGAATGATCATCGGAACGTCCGGAGTGAAACGGTGCGCGCTGTTGTTGGAGATGACGGGGCATTCCGCCTTTGCGTACGCTTCTTCAAGCGCCTTGATCTCGTCCTTTTTCATATCGACCGCGCAGAACACGAAATCAACTTCCGCCGCGATTTCGGCGACGTCGTCCGATGCGCTGCGGATGATGATGTCCGCCATCGATTCGGGGATCGGCGTGTCCATGCACCAACGTTTGCCGACAGCTTCACGATATGTTTTGCCGGCGCTGCGGGCGCTTGCCGCAAGCCCAGAAGCGTTGCAAAACGCTGGCCGACCATTCCGGTTGCACCGATAATACCGACTTTGTACTTTTTCATCTCTTAATTCATCCTTTCCGAAGAAAATACAGGAATAAAATGGAAAAACAGCTTGTATTCTCTGTTCCGATACAATATAATAAGAAACGGGATTCAAGTTCGTAATTTTACCCGATAACTTTACTGTATATCATAGCATACGAAATACAGAATTGTCAAACATTTTCCGAAAAAAACAGAGGTTTTTTATGAAAAAAAGCGACTTTTTTTACGACCTGCCGCCTGAACGGATCGCGCAGGTTCCGGCGACGCCGCGCGACAGTTCTCGTCTGATGGTCATGGATCGTCGAACAGGCGCTATCGAACACAAAGTTTTCCGGGACATCGAGTTTCTGCTCGATCCGAAGGACTGCTTGATTTTGAACGATACCAAGGTCCTTCCCGCAAGACTGTACGGTATCCGTGAAGGCACGGGAGCTCGCGTGGAGTTTCTCCTTTTGCGCCAGATCAGCGCCGATACGTGGGAAGCGCTGGCAGGTCCCGGAAAAAAAGCAAAACCGCAAACGCGCTTCACCTTCGGCGACAAGCTCTCCGCCGTCGTGCTCGAAGCACTTGACAACGGCAACCGCATCGTAAAGTTTTTCTTTGAAGGCAACTTCTTTTCCATCCTCGACGAAGTGGGTCAGCTTCCCCTGCCCCACTATATCACGCGGGAGCTTGAGGACAAGGATCGCTACCAGACCGTTTATGCAAACGTTCTCGGTTCTGCCGCAGCGCCGACTGCCGGCTTGCATTTTACACCTGAACTGCTCGATCGTATTCGTGCGCGCGGCATCTCGGTCGGCTTCGTAACGCTGCACGTCGGGCTCGGAACGTTTCGGCCTGTCAAGGCGGACAACATTGAAGATCATCATATGCACTCGGAATTCTATTCCGTGCCCGAAGAGACCGCACAGATCATCCGCGACACGAAAGCGCGCGGCGGACGCGTGATTGCTGTCGGTACGACGTGCTGCCGCACGCTGGAATCGGTCTGCCGTCAGACAGGCGGCATCTGCGCACACAGCGACAACACCGATATTTTCATTTATCCCGGTTATGTGTTTCAGTGCATTGACGGTCTGCTGACCAACTTCCATCTGCCCGAAAGCACGCTGATCATGCTCGTTTCTGCTTTTTGCGGATATGAAAACACGATGCACGCGTACAAGGTTGCCGTCGAAGAACAGTACCGGTTTTTCTCTTTGGGCGACGCGATGCTGATCCTGTAACGGAGGGAGCTATGTTCCGACTCATCAAAACTGAGGGCAACGCCCGCCGCGGCGAATTCGTCACGCCCCACGGCACAGTACAAACGCCGGCATTTCAGAACGTTGCGACGTGTGGTGCGATCAAAGGCGCGCTCGACGCAGGTGATCTGAAGGCGATTGGATGTCAGCAGATGCTCTGCAACACGTATCATCTGCACGTGCGTCCGGGCGACGAATTGATCCGCGAGCTCGGCGGACTGCACCGTTTCACCGGCTGGCAGGGTCCGATCCTCACGGACAGCGGCGGATTTCAGGTCTTTTCACTCGCAGGCCTGCGCAAGATCAAGGAGGAAGGCGTAACCTTCAATTCCCACGTAGACGGCCGGCACATCTTTATGGGTCCCGAGGAAAGTATGCGCATCCAGTCCAATCTCGGTTCGACCATCGCCATGGCTTTCGACGAGTGCGTTGAGAATCCTGCGCCCTATGATTATGCACAGAAATCATGCGAAAGAACCGTGCGCTGGCTTTATCGCTGCAAGGATGAACTGGATCGCCTGAACGCGATACACGACACGGTCAACCCGCGGCAGATGCTGTTCGGCATCAACCAAGGGTGTACCTACGAGCGTTTGCGCATCGAGAACATGTGCCGCATTGCTTCACTTGATCTTGACGGATACGCTATCGGCGGACTTGCCGTGGGCGAACCAAAGGAGGACATGTACCGCATCATCTCCTCCGTGGAGCCGTACATGCCCAAGAATAAGCCGCGCTACCTGATGGGCGTCGGAACACCGGGCAACATCCTCGAGGCTGTCAGCCGCGGCATTGATTACTTCGACTGCGTCATGCCCAGCCGCAACGCGCGTCACGGTCATCTGAACACGATGCAGGGCATCATCAACCTCAACAACGCCAAGTACGAGAAGGATCTGTCCCCCATCGACCCGACCTGCGACTGTCCAACCTGCCGGAATCATTCGCGCGCCTATATCCGGCATCTGTTCAAAGCCAAAGAAATGCTTGCTATGCGGCTTTGCGTGCAGCATAACCTGTATTTCTATAATACGCTCATGCAGAAAATCCGTGACGCGCTGGACAGAGGAACTTTCACACAATTCAAAGAGCAGTATGTGGAACTGCTTGATACGAGGATATAACGATGACAAACCGTAAAAACTGGCTTCCCGCCATATCGACCTGCTGGAAAGGTTTGCACCCGGACGTTTACCATGCGCTTGCCAAAGTCGGCATCCGGCACGTCGAGCTGGATTTCGGAAGTCGTGAAACGTTAGAGAACGTTGATTTTTTACACAACGCCGTCCGGATCGCAGGGGAAATGAAGGCGTGCGGCATAGCGCCGTCGTCCTTGCATTTGCCGTTCTCGCCGTTTGAAGATCTTGACCCGACGGCTGCGGACGCGTCCGCACGCGAGAAGATCGCCGCATACCAAAGCGAAGTGCTCAAGGCGGCAGCACAGATCGACGTGCCGATCGCCGTCATCCATCCGAGCGGCGAGCCGTACGGTGCGTTTGAACGAGGCGAACGGATGAAATGCGCTCTGGATACGCTGAACCGGATCGCTCGGACGGCACAGGACTGCGGCATAAAGCTCGCGGTCGAGAATCTGCCGCGCACGTGTCTCGGGAATATCCATGAAGAAATCAAGCTGATGACGATGGAGATCCCATCCCTGTCCGTCTGTTTCGATATGAATCACAGCTTGCGGCAAAAGAACGTCGACTGTATCCGTGCGCTGGGCAGCAAGATCATCACGCTGCATCTTTCCGATTACGATATGATCGACGAGCGGCATCTGCTTCCTTTCCTCGGGCGCAACGACTGGCACGGGATCATGCAGGCGCTGGAAGAAACCGACTACGACGGTTTTCTGACGTTTGAGATATCGGCGAAGGGCGTTCTGACCGAGGAATGTCTGCGCCTTGCGTACGATAAACTGATGGAGATCTGACTATGACGGACGTACTTGTGATCGGCGGCGGCGCAGCCGGACTGATGGCTGCGGGTACTGCCGCGTCGCGCGGACTGCACGTGACGCTTCTGGAACGCAACGATAAACTCGCAAAAAAAGTGCGCATAACGGGGAAAGGACGCTGCAACGTGACAAACGACTGTGGCGATCTGCAGACGCTGATCGCGCAGGTTCCGGGTAACGGGCGGTTTTTATTCTCCGCATTTTCCGCTTTTATGCCCGCAGATACGATGCATTTCTTTGAGTCGCTCGGCGTACCGCTTAAAACAGAACGCGGAAACCGCGTGTTTCCCGTTTCCGATTCGGCGCACGATATTGCCGAAGCACTGGTTCGGTTTGCAAAGCAGAGCGGCGTTCGTTTTGCGACAGGACGCGCATCTTCGCTGATCGTGCGTGACGGAAAACTGCACGGTGTCCGGACGGAGGACGGTACGGAATACGACTGCGAACGTGTGATCGTAGCAACGGGCGGTCTCTCCTACCCTCTGACCGGTTCGACCGGCGACGGCTATCGTCTTGCGGAATCCGTCGGGCACACGATCGTCGAGCCTAAGCCGTCGCTTGTTCCGCTTGTCTGCCACGAAGGGTTCTGTTCCGATCTGATGGGTCTTTCCTTGCGCAACGTGAAATTACACGCGATCGACACGCAGAAAAACCGCACAATATATTCGGAGCTCGGCGAGATGCTCTTTACGCACTTCGGCGTGTCCGGTCCTCTGGTGCTGTCCGCAAGTGCGCATATGCGACCGATGGTACGCGCAAGATACGTTTTGTCCATCGATCTGAAGCCCGCGCTGACACCGGAGCAGCTCGACAAGCGCGTGCAGCGTGATTTTTCCGAAAACATCAACCGCAACTATATCAACGCGCTGAACGGTCTGCTGCCGAAAAAGCTCGTTCCGGTCATCGTAAAATTATCCGGCATCCCGGCGTCGCTGAAAACGAATCAGATCACGCGCGAGCAGCGGCAGAATCTCGTCTCGCTTTTGAAGGATCTTCGCCTTACCGTGACCGATTTCCGTCCCGTGGATGAAGCGATCGTCACGTCCGGCGGCGTCAAAACGAGCGAAGTCGATCCCAGAACCATGCAGTCCAAGCGCGTTGCGGGGTTGTATTTCGCCGGCGAAATACTGGACGTCGACGCATATACGGGCGGCTTCAACCTGCAGATCGCCTTTTCAACCGGACGTCTTGCCGGTCTGAACGTCTGATGCTTGATTTTAGCGGCGGGATATGCTACACTTTCCCCATCCCGCAAGGAGTGATACGATGAAACAATCTTTACTGAATTCCAAGATCCGACCCGCGTGCATCTACTGCGCGATCGGCAAGGTCT
>CADAGA010000156.1 GCA_902787275.1 Oscillospiraceae bacterium
CGTTCGGCGGGCATATGCGGCTGATCATCTGCGGCGGCGCCCCGATCGATCCGCAGATCCTCAAGGACTTCGACGCGTTCGGCATCCAGATCATTTTCGGCTACGGCCTGACCGAGTGTTCGCCGCTGGTCATTATCAATAATGACCGGCTGCATCTTGCCGAATCGGTCGGCGAACCGCTGCCGGGCGTCGAGGCGAAGATCGACAAGCCCAACGAGCAGGGAATCGGCGAGATCTGCGTGCGCGGCCCGATGGTCATGCTCGGCTACTACGAGAACGAGGAAGCGACGCGCGAGGTCATTGACGAGGAGGGCTTCTTCCACACCGGCGATCTCGGCCGTGTGGACGCAAAGAACCATTTCTATATCTGCGGACGCAGCAAAAACGTGATCGTGACCGACAACGGCAAGAACATTTTCCCCGAGGAGCTCGAGTACCATCTCGGCCGCAACCCCGTCGTGTCCGATTCACTGGTCTACGGCGACGCGGACAAAAAGGGCAAGCTTACCGTCATGGCGAACATCCGTCCGAATCTTGCCGAGATCCGCGAACGGCTCGGCAAAGAGGACGTCACCGACGACGAGGTCACCGAGGTGATCCGCAAGGTCGTGGACGAGACGAACCGCTCCGTGCCGACGTACAAGCGCATCGTGCAGTTCACCATCCGCAAGACGGAATTCATCAAGACCACGACTGCAAAGATCCAGCGGTTCCGCAAGGAAAACCGCGAGAAAGAATAAAGGAGCAGGGAACATGAAGATCTGGAAACGAGCGCTTGCGGCCCTGCTGGCCGCATTAACGGCGATTTCCCTCTGCATGCCTGCGCTGGCAATGCCCGATACGCTCCAGGAGGCGCCGCAGATGACCGGCGTCGAGGAGTACCGCAATTTCGTGCAGAGTGCGCAGGGGCGCAGCTACGGCAATCAATTCTACGCGTTTTTGCGCGTGATGCGGTTCATGATCCGCATGATGTCCGGCCAGCTTCTGCTGCCCGACCGCAATTTTGAGGTGAAGATCGATCCGCTCATCGACGGCTACTGCGCCTATATCGCGGAAAACTCCGATCTGGACGTGTCGCGCATCCTCAAGAATCTGCCCGAAACGAGCAAGCCGGCGGAGCTGTTCGTCAAGACGTTCGGCATCGACACCGACGAGATGCGCGCCGGATTGTACAAAAAACGCGACGAATACTGGGACAAAGGCAACTACGGCATGGCGTTCGTTTACTACTTCCTCGGCGCATATTTCAGCGTGATGAAGAGCTGCGACGTGACCGCCGTGCCGACAGACGAAGCGAACGTGCACGAGGTCGTGCTCGTCGTGCATTACCTCAACGGCTCGACCGAGGAGCTGCATCCCGGCATCTTCCTCAACGACGAGACCGGACTCGCCTACAACCGAGACGGCAAAGGTATGGTCGGAACGGGCTTTGACTGTTCGATGTATGAGCTGCTGGTTTACGCGACCGTCAACGCATGGATGCGCGAGTTCGGCTTCTGCGTTTGGTACGACCTGGTGTGCTACGTCTCCCCGAACTGGATGTGGGATTACACGACCCGGCGCTTCAAGTTCAGCTACGGCGACAAGAATTGGATGATCCAGATCTGGAAGGGCAGCTATCTGTTCACCAACGGCGGCGAAGTCGGCGTGTACAATCGTGACAAAGGCAAGGTCGGCACCTATTACGACTGCGCCGGCGACGAGGATATGCTCGTTATGTCCATGACCGTTTCCCGCGGCGAGGACGAGATCCTGTCTTTGCCTCCCGCGCGGCACTGGTGGATCAACGGCTTCAAGATGTCCAAGACGATCTATCCGCCGTCATCCCTGACGATGCGTGCTTCGATCGAGATGCGCGACGAGGAGATGCGCGACGCCTTCTGCCGGGCGATCGACCGCAATTATCGCCATGACGTGCGGTATACGACGGACGGTCTGACGGTCAATCTCGTTTGGTAAAGCGTGAACGCAGCGTAAAGACACTGTAAAGAATACAAAAAAACTTGCACGATATTGCCCCTGATTGCTCATTTTTGAGCAATCGGGGGTCTTTTTATGCCTAAAGGTGAGGAGAAGTTCCGGAGGAGATCGTATGAAAAAGCTGAGCCGAAAAGAAAAACTGTTCTGTCTGTACTACGCACAGAGCCGCAACGGCCGTGAGGCTGCCGCTAAAGCGGGCTTTGTTTCGCCCGAACAGGCGGCGCTGCGGCTGCTGCAGAGTGCGCACGTGCAGCAGGAGCTGTCTTCGCTTTCACGCGCTGACGGCGCGGAAACGGCAGAGCTGCTTGCCGGTTACCGCAAGTTAGCGTTCGGCTCCGGCTCCGACGCCCTGCGGCTTCTCTTCGACAGCGTACCGCCCGAGGACTTTGACGCACTTGATCTGTTTAACGTCGCGGAGATCAAAAAGCCGAAGGACGGCGCGCTGGAAATCAAGTTCTTCGACCGCCTCAAGGCGCTCGAGCATCTGGAAGCGCTTGCGCGTGCGGACTGTGCGGATTCCGGTCTGCCGCTGTATCGCGCGCTGATGCGCAGTGTCGGGACGGCCGAAGGATCGGGAGGCGAGGACTATCCGACTCTCTGAGTTCAGACGGTTTTCCCAGAAGCAGCTGACCGTGCTCAACTGGTGGTGCGACAACAGCCCGCACCGATCACGCGATGCGATCATCTGCGACGGCGCGGTACGCTCCGGCAAGACGGTCTGCATGACCCTGTCCTTCGTCTTGTGGGCGTTTTACCGCTTTTCGGACGCTTCCTTCGCCCTGTGCGGCAAGACCATCGCGTCGCTGCGGCGCAATATCCTCACGCCTGTGCTGCCGCTGCTGCGCGAGCTGGGGTTTGACTGCGCCGAGCAGGTCTCCAAAAACACCGTGCTGATCCGCCGCGGCGGGATCGAGCACCGGTTCTATCTGTTCGGCGGCAAGGACGAAAGCTCCGCTTCGCTGATCCAGGGGATGACGCTTGGCGGCGTGCTGCTGGACGAGGTCGCGCTCATGCCGCGCTCCTTCGTGGAGCAGGCGATGGCGCGCTGCTCGATGCAGGACGCGAAGCTGTGGTTCAACTGCAACCCCGAGAATCCGTACCATTGGTTCTACAAGGAGTGGATCCAAAGGGCCGAGAGCAAGAACTGTCTGCTGCTGCACTTCACCATGCAGGACAATCCGTCTCTGTCCGAAAGCGTCCGGAAGCGCTATGAGAACCTGTATTCCGGCGCGTTCTACGAACGGTTCGTCCTCGGCAAATGGGTCAACGTGTCCGGACTGGTTTATCCGATGTTCCGCACCGAGACGCACGTTGCCGACTGGCGGGGAACGCCCCGCCGATTGTACGTCTCCTGCGATTACGGTACCGTCAATCCATCCTCCTTCGGGCTGTGGGGACTGTCGGACGACGGCGTATGGTACCGCATGCGGGAGTACTACTACGACTCGCGCAAAACCGGCGAGCAGCGCACCGACGAGGAGCACTATGAAGGACTGGTCTCTCTCGTCGGCGGTCTGCCGGTCGAAGCGGTCATCGTCGATCCTTCCGCCGCCAGCTTCATGGAATGCATCCGCCGGCACGGTGTGTTCCGCGTGCTGCCGGCAAAAAACGACGTGACGGACGGGATCCGCAAAGTGTCCGTCGCGCTCAAGGAAGGCAGGATCCGGATATGCCCGACGTGCCGGGACACCCTGCGGGAGTTCACGCTCTACCGCTGGGACGAAAACGCTGTCCGTGACGTGCCGAAAAAAGAAAACGATCACGCCATGGACGATCTGCGCTACTTCGTGACCACCGCCCTCGCGCCGTCGGACGGCGGTTTCTTCTCCGTAGCCGTAGAACGCTGAAGGAGGTTACTATGCCTTTACGAAAGAAAAAGCCGGAACCGGCCGTGCCGGTGCAGACCGCGCCGCGGCAGAGCTTTTCTTCCATTCCTTTCTCTCTGCCGCAGTCTCTTGCGCCGGCATGCGCGGCGCTGTACGACGCGCTGCGGGAGTCGGTGCCGGTGATCGACGCGGCAATCGGCAAGCTGGTCCGGCTGACGCTCGGCTTTTCGGCGCACTGCGCAAATGAAGCCGCCGACCGCGCGCTGCAGGAGTTTCTCGTGTCCGTGCCCTTGGGCGGCTGCGGCTGCGGCGTGCACGCGTTCCTGAGCGCGTATCTCGACGGACTGCTGACCTATGGGACGGCAGTGGGGGAGATCGTGGTGCGCAGCGGACGGGTGTGCGGACTGTATAATGCGCCGCTCGGAAACGTCGAACTGCGCCGCGCCGACGACGGATTCTCGGCCGAGGTGTTTGCGGGCGGCAGTCTCAAGACGCCCGTGCCGTATCCCGAACTGCTGCTTTTGTCTGCGCTGAATCCTGCGCCTGACGCGCTGTACGGCACGTCGCTGCTGCACGGTCTGCCGTTCGTCAGCTCGGTGCTGCTGAAAATCTTTGCTGCGACCGGCGAAAACTGGGAGCGGCTCGGGAACGTCCGGTTCGCTGTCACCTATAAGCCGCAGAACGACGCGGTCGACCGCGCCTACGCCAAGGAACGCGCCATGCAGGTCGCCAGGGCGTGGAGCGAAGCGATGCAGCCGGGCGCCGGAACGAAGGATTTTGTCAGCGTGGGCGACGTGTCCATCCGCGTGATCGGCGCGGACTGTCCCGTGCCGGACAGCGAAGTGCCCGTGCGGCAGATGCTCGAACAGATCCTCGCAAAGACCGGTCTGCCGCCGTTCTTACTTGGTCTGTCGTGGTCGTCCACGGAGCGCATGTCCGCGCAGCAGGCCGATCTGCTCACGAGCGAGCTCGAAGCGTATCGCGCGATATTGACGCCGGTGCTTCGGAAGATCCTGCGCACGTTTCTGCGTCTGTCGGGATTCTCCGACGAAGTGCAGATCGAGTGGAACGACGTCACGCTGCAGGATGAAGTGGAGCTTGCCCGCGCGCGGCTTTATGATGCGCAGGCAAAGCAGCTTCTCGGAAAACTCGACAAGGAGGTCACCGCATGAACCTGAAGAAAAGCTATCTGACCTTGCCCGAAAATCCTGCCGGAACGCTGACGGAGGACGACCTTGCGCGGATCGGCGCGTATATGCGCAAAGTGCCCGACGCCGACGGCCGACGAACTGTACACGTTTCCCGTCGTGCTGTGCGACAACGAGATCGACCGCGATCTGGAACGGTTTGACACCGCGTCGCTCGAAACGCTCGCGGCGCTTTTCGTCGGCAAGACCGGTCTGTTCGACCACAGCATGCAAAGCCGCGACCAGACGGCCCGTATCTATAAGGCGGAGTGCGTCACGGACGCGGCGCGAAGGACGCAGACGGGCGAGGCTTACGTCTGCGTGCGCGCCATGGCATACATGCCGCGCATCGACAAGAACAGCGCGCTGATCGAGGAGATCGACAGCGGCATCAAGAAGGAGGTCAGCATCGGCTGCGCCGTGTCGGAGATACGCTGTTCGGTCTGCGGCGCGGACGTGCGCAAGAGCCCCTGCGGCCATCGCAAGGGTGACGTCTATGACGGCACGGTCTGTCACCACGTCCTGTGCGCCCCTGCGGAC
>CADAGA010000157.1 GCA_902787275.1 Oscillospiraceae bacterium
TTTGCCACGTATTTGTCGTCGGTGCTGTTGACAGTCTGGCCTTTCTTGGCAAAAACGACCGGAACATCGTTGAGGTATGCGATGAACGCCGCGATAGCGATGCCGCTAGCCTCGATGGTGAGAACCTTGTTGAACTCAACATCGGCAAAACGACGCTTGAACTCTTCGCCGATTTTGTGCATCAGGCGAATATCAATTTGATGGTTCAAGAAACTGTCAACCTTAAGAACGTTGCCGGGCTTGACGACACCATCGGCAAGGATTTTCTGCTCAAGAAAGTTCATACCTGAAATCTAGCAAAAAGCATCATTTTTGCAATTATTCGAAATGCTTACATTGCACGTGATGTTGTCAGAATTTCCCTAGAAGTGGGCGAAATGTCGAGAGTGAGGCTTTATTTTGGATGAGACTGCTTAAAAGTGATTAATCAGTGATTAAAGTGATTAATCACTTTTTCTCAAGTTACGTATTGGCTTTTTTCACTTGAAATCGGCAATTTTTCGGTTGGCATGAAAGTTGCATATATTGCCGCATGAAAAAGAAAAATGTTACTACTCACAAGTCACTCGAAGACTATCTCGTAAAGCCGGGCGAACAAAGTCCGTATGCAAATTTGTTGATTGATCTCGCTTTTAAGAAAGCATTTGACCCAGACAAACCTGTCAGCCGCGAAAACCTGATAAACCTGTTGAACGACCTATTGGCTCTGCAACTCAAGCGACCCATTAGGAACGTAAAGACCCGCAATGTGGCCAAGAATCTGAGCGGAAGTAAGGTGTCCCGCACGGCGATTTTTGACTTGCATTGTGAAGACGATGCTGGAAATTTGATAGAAATTGAAGTTCAGATTCGTGAAATGGACAACTTCTTGAAACGTCTTGCGTTCTATGCGAGTGAACTTGTCGCAAATCAGGCGGAGCCTGGCGATTGGAATTATGACGTGAAGCCGACTTATGTCATTGCTCTTGCTCAGTACTGCATTTTCGAAAATGACGATCGAATTGTTCACCGCGCTACGACTTTGGATTTGGAAACCGGCGAACAGATTATGGAAGCGCCGGATGCGCCGCTGACGAATGTGGTGCAGCTCTGCGCCGGGGAAAACTGGCATTTCGCACGGTGCGCGGACGGAACGGTCCGAGCATGGGGAATGAACGGCGAATTTGGAAATCCGGAAAGTACGGCATATATGAAATCGTTCGGTACGATGGGCGTCGGCTGGATGGATGCAAAAGTGGTTGAACATCCGAAGGAAAGCACGGTCGGCACACAGCCGCTGCGCGAAAAATCGGCGGACGATTTGACCTATATTAGTGTGACAACGGCACCGCTTGTAACCATCTGCGAAACACCGTATGCGATACCGGTCATGGAAAACGAAACTACGCCGCTTAGCAATGTGGCGGATGTGCGCTGTTCCGGTTCGCAGGCGCTCTTTGAAAAGACGGACGGCAGCATGCACTGGAGCGGCGCCGTGCAAAACCTGTCGCTGGGTGATTACCCTCAGCTGAAGATGGCTGTCTACGCGATCCCGATGCAGTTTTTCGGCGCGCAGGTCTATCTGCGGCTGTCGAGCGAATCGTCTCCATACTCCACAGAACGCGCGCAGGCGATCCGGCTCGACAAGCCGGCTGCCGCAGCGGTCGTTGGCGATACGTTTCGCTTGACCGCGACCCTCACGCCTGCGGATACCTATGAGCGCAACATCCGCTGGAAGAGCAGCGATACAACCATTGCGACGGTGGACAGCAGCGGCGTGGTGACGGCGAAAGCTGCCGGCGTCGCGGTGATCCGCGCATATATTACCTCGAACAGCAAAGTATGGGGGCAGTGTCTTTTGAGTGTGGAGGAGGAAGCGCCGAAAAGCGCCACGCTGCGGCAGGCGCCGACGAAGCGGAGTTACACGACCGACGACACGGCTTTGGACACTTCCGGCGGCAGTCTGCTGCTCACCTATCCAAACGGTCAACAGCGCGGCGTTTCGATCTCGCCCGACTACTGTACGGGCTATGACTTTACGCGAACGGGCGAACAGACCGTCACGATCACGTTCGGCGGCGAAACATTTACCTATACGATCACTGTGGCAGATGCAGCGATCACCCCGCCGCCGGTACAGGATAAGACCGTAACGGGTATCCGCTGGGAGAAATACCCCGACGGCTGCGTCGGCTTGCTGGGCGGCAGGTTTGTCGTGCCGGATGCGTCGATCCGTATTTTGTATGCGGACGGCTCCTATGCGCTCGTGCCGCTGACGGCAGAAATGTGTTCCGGTATGGACATGGAAAAAGCGGGAACGCAGTCCGTGACCGTGACGTGCGAAGGCTTTACGCTACTGTTTTCTCTGACGCTTCTGCCGCGTATCCGGTGGGAAGGTTATCCCGCTGTGGGCGTCGGCGTTGTCGGCGGCAGTTTCGTCGTGCCCGATGCTTCCGTGTGTGTGCAAAACGAGGACGGCTCGACTGTGATCCTCCCGTTGACGGCAGAGATGTGTTCGGGGTACGACATGCAGAAGCCGGGCATCCAGACCGTAACGGTTACGGTTGACGGTTACACGCTGTCCTATTCCCTGAAGCTCCTGCCGCGTCTGTCGTGGATCAGCGAACCGGCGAAGATCACGATCGCTTACGGCGATCCGCTCACCGTGCCGGGCGCATCGTTCCTTGTCTATCAAGACGACGGTTCGAGCGAGGTTGTGCCGCTCACGCCGGAGTTGTGCGTGGGCTATGACCCTTATACTTACGGCATACAGACTGTCGAAGTACCGTATGTCGGAGATGTGCTGACATTCCCTGTGACGGTCGGACTGGAAGGCGTTACGTCTGTCGCGGTAGAGACGCCGTGTTCCGCGACACCTGGCCGAACCTCTCCGGCGGCACGCTGTGCGTCACGTTTGCGGACGGTAACGAGCAGGTTGTTCCCATGACCGAAGCCGTGATGCGCTACACGCCGGAATGGGCGGGCGCGCACAAGCAGACGAACACGGTCTATCTGGATTACGGCGGGAAGACAGTGTCTTTCACCATCTGGAATCTGAACTACTTTGATACGCCGGTCGTGGAAGCGGTCGTCACGAAGCTGCCGGATAAACGGGTGTATACGGTCGACGAACTATGGAATCTGGACTACTCCGGCGGAAAAATCTATGCCCGCACGGCGGACGGCGCCGAGGGCGAGGAGGATATGACGGAGTTTTTGGGAAGCCGGTACACGTGGAATTCGCCTGTGGAACCTGGAGACTATGAAGTGGTCTTCGCAGTCGGAATTATGTACGTGTCTGTACCGATCACGGTTGCGGCAACGCCGGTTCCCGACGACCCCGACGACCCGGACGATCCGAACCCCGACGATCCCGATGAACCACAGCCGCAAACGGACGAGAGTGTTTTGGTATGGAGCGCCAAGCCGTCCAAGACGGTGTATTGCGTGGGCGAGGAGCTCGACGTGTCCGACGCGAGCTTTTATATCAAACGCAGCATTGTTTCAACAGACCTCAACCCGGAAATGTGCCATGTGGATATGAGCACAGCGGGATATAAGACGGTATTCTATAACTACGAAAAAACAACCGCAGACGGCGTGTACCATTACGGTACGCTGACGTATGACATTGTTGTCTGTGATTTGGTGCTTGAAAACGAGGTGCCGGAGATCGAGGTCGGCAAGTGTACGCGAGTATTGGCGACCTTCCAGCCGAGAGACGTCGACGGCAGGGAGATCATTTGGTCGTCAAGTGATGAAACCGTTGCCACGGTGGACGCATACGGCAGAGTGACCGGTATCGCGCCGGGTGAAGTCGAAATCACCGCGCAGGTCAAAGACAGCGATGCGACCGCGTCCTGCATCGTAAAGGTTTTGGGAGACGCGGCGACGCCGGAGCTGTCAGTCGTCGACGGCAGTGGCGCGGAAGTTCGGGGCGGTTTTATTTTCGGTCTGCCCGCCGGCGTGACCGCGGAGGGTCTGGCGGACTATCTGACCGCCGAAAACGGCAGTCTGTCCGCCGATCACCGGATCGGCACGGGAACTGTCGTGCAGCTTTTGAATGTGTACGGTGAAGCCGCAGCGGAATACACGGTCGTCATCTTCGGAGATCTGAACGGCGACGGCATGGTCAACTCCACCGATGTGACGGCGCTGCGTTCCTTTGCCGCCGGTCTGCTGGAGATCGAACCGGACGGCGCAGTATACAGCGCTGCCGATGTCAACGGCGACGGTCTCGTGAACTCCACAGACCTGACCGTTTTGCGCAGACAGGCGGCGGGACTTGTATAACAAAATCGGTTGCAGCGGGGTTGTCGCATTCGGCATTGCGACAGCCCCGTTTCGCATTTTTGCGGAATCCGTTCGGGAAAGCTTGCGGTTCGTCGGGCAGATATGCTATACTATATGCAGCTTTTTTGACGGAGGACGGCTATGTTTCTGCTCGAATGCACGTACGATCCTGACGAGCTGGCGCGGCACAACGTGCACACGCACTCGGTCTTTTCCAAATGCGCAAAGCCCGAAATGACGCTTGAAGCGATGATCCGCGCGGCGGAAGAGGTCGGCCTGCGCACGCTTGCCGTCACCGACCACTCCGATCCGCAGGACGATATCGACACGTACGGCAACTTTTTGGTTCTGAAAGAAAAGCTTGCGCAGATCGACACGCCCGTGCGCGTGCTGCTCGGCGCGGAGCTGTCCGCCTACGGCGTCGGGAAATATGCCGAGCCGTACGAGGTGGACAGAGCGCTCGACTTCGCGGCGTATTCCCACGTCCATTACCATCTCGACACGTGGGATCAGCCGCAGGACAGAAGTCCGCGCGGGTACGCGCAGCACAATCTTGCCGTGCTGAACGCTTTGTTTGAGACCGGCCGCGCCGACCACGTTGCGCATCCGTTCTCTCCGTGCAAGATGCCGTTTTTCGACGAGGCGCAGAAGGCGCAGACGCTCGACTGCCTGACCGACAACGAGCTCGGCGACGTCCTCGAAAAAGGGGAGAGGGCAGGGTGCAGCTGGGAGATCCACACACCGACGTTTTTCCGATTTCCCGCGTTCTCGAGGCGGTTCTTTTGGATCGGCAGGGAGGTCGGCGCGCACTTCGCGCTGGGGACCGACGCGCATACGCTTGCCGCGCTCTCCACGCAGGGGATCGCCGAACGTCTGCGGGCGGTTTTGGTTTGACTTCCGCGCCGGTTTGTGATAAGCTGAACTCGTTTTGATTCGCAAAGGAGATGATTGAATGAAACGCATCCGCGTCCCCGCGGAGGTCGTCTACGTTCTGGCCATCCTGATGCTGTCTTTTTCCGTGGCGATGGCTGCGAGCACCGACTTCGGGATCTCCATGATCGCCGCGCCTGCGTTCATTCTTTCGGAGAAGCTGCCGCTGACGTTCGGTCAGTGTGAATACGTCGTGCAGGGACTGCTGTTCGTCGTGTTCTGCATCCTGATGAAAAAAGTGCGGCTCGTCTATTTCAGCTCGTTTCTGACCGGCATTATCTACGGCGCGGTGCTCGATCTGTGGCGCGTTCTGATCCCGCACTTCAACCCTGCCGTGACCGCGCCCGGCGCACTGCCGTTCTGGCTGCGGATCGTCTATCTCGTTTCAAGCATGGTCATCTGCGCGTTTTCCATCGCGCTGTTTTTCCATACCTATCTCTATCCGCAGATCTACGATTTCTTCGTCAAGGGCATTTCGGCGCATTATCGCTTCAACCGCACCCGCTTCAAGCAGTGCTTTGACGCATCCTGCCTGCTGGTGTCCTGCGTGCTGACGCTCACGCTGTTCCGCAAGTTCGTCGGCATCGGCGTGGGGACGCTCGTCATCACGCTCTGCAACGGCTTTCTGATCGGCAAATTCAGCGATCTGTTTGACAAGTTCCTTGCGGTCGAACCGCTGTTCCCGCGCTTTGCGGCGCATTTCGATTTGGAGGGATAGTCCGATGCGGCGTGTGTTCTGGATCGTGGCGGACAGTCTCGGCGTCGGTGCGCTGCCGGACGCGGCGGACTTCGGAGACGAAGGCGCGAATACGTTCGCCAGCCTGCGAAAAAGCGGCCGGCTTCGCATCCCGTGCCTTTCAGAGCTCGGCCTTCCGCGCGTCGCGGACGGTACGGGCGGTTTTGCCGCCGTCTGCGGCAAAGCGGCCGAGGCGTCCCGCGGCAAGGATACCGTGACCGGACATTGGGAGATGTGCGGCGTGATCTCGCCGCAGCCGTTTCCCGTTTATCCGCACGGCTTTCCGGCGGAAGTCCTCGGGCCGTTCAGCGAACGAACGGGACGCGGCGTGCTGTGCAACAAACCGTACTCCGGCACCGAGGTCATCCGTGATTACGGCGAGGAGCATCTGCGCACCGGCAAACTGATCGTGTATACCTCGGCGGACAGCGTGTTCCAGATCGCGGCGCATACGGACGTGGTATCGGAGCAGACGCTGTATGCGTACTGCCGGACCGCACGTGCGATCCTGCAGGGCAAGCACGCCGTCGGACGCGTGATCGCGCGTCCGTTCTGCGGCGAGTGGCCGTTCACGCGCACGTCGGGGCGGCACGACTTCCCGCTGCCGCCGCCCGAAGCGACCGTCCTCGACTGCCTTTCCGCCGCAGGGCGGGACGTGCTCGCCGTGGGCAAGATCGGCGATATTTTCTCCATGCAGGGGATCACGAAACACTTCCCGACGAAGGATAACCGCGACGGGATGCAGACGGTCGAGCGGCTGTTCGCGCAGGATTTTTGCGGATTGTGCTTCGTCAATCTCGTCGACTTCGATATGCTGTACGGCCACCGGCGCGACACGGACGGCTACGCCGCCGCGCTGTCGGAGCTGGACGCGTTTCTTTCCCGGCTGCTGCCGCGCTTCGGCAAGGACGACGCGCTGCTGCTGACCGGCGACCACGGCTGTGACCCCGGCTTTTCCGGCACCGATCACACGCGCGAATACGTGCCAGTGCTGCTTTGGAGCCCATCGCTTGCGCCGCGGGAGATCGGCGTGCGCGGGACGTTCGCCGACATGGGCGCGAGCGTCGCATCGCTGCTGGACGTTCCGTGGAACGGCGCGGGCAAATCATTCATTTAGGAGAACGATATGAAACTTTACGGATTGCAAAAACTGACGCTTCTGGATTACCCCGAGAAGGTCGCCTGCACGGTGTTCCTCGGCGGGTGCAACCTGCGCTGTCCCTTCTGCCACAACAGCGTGCTCGTCTTTCCCGAGCCGGAGGACGAAACAATGACCGAGGACGCGTTCTTCAGCTTCCTCGAAAAGCGGTCGGGCGTGCTCGACGGCGTGGCCGTGACCGGCGGAGAACCGCTGCTGACGGCGGAAGTGCTGCCGTTTCTCGAGCGCATCAAGGAGATGGGGTTTGCCGTCAAGCTCGACACCAACGGCAGCTTCCCGAAACGTCTGCGCGAAGCGGTCGGATCGGGACTTGTCGACTACGTCGCGATGGATATCAAGAATTCCCCGGAGAAGTACGCCGCGACCTGCGGTCTGCCGGTGTTCGACCTTTCCAAGGTGCAGGAGAGCGTGCGCTTCCTGATGGGCGGAAAGATCCCGTATGAGTTCCGCACGACGGTCGTGGACGAGTTCCATGAAGCTGCCGATATGGAAGCCATCGGGAGATGGATCGCCGGCGCACGGGCGTACTATTTACAGAACTTCGTCGATTCCGGTGCGTGCATCCGCGAAGGCCTGCACGCGAAATCACCGGAGGATCTGCATCTGTTCCGGAGCCTGCTGACGAAATAC
>CADAGA010000158.1 GCA_902787275.1 Oscillospiraceae bacterium
GGAATACCATCGAAATGCGCGTCGATAAAGGCGTTGACCATCTTCGCCTCCTCCACAACGGCGATCCTGCCCTTGTGGTCAAAGTGCGAGTTGACGTGCGCGTATTGTTCGCCCGTCACCCGGTTTTGGAGGAGCGCCCACGTGCAGACGCGTCTGCAGTCGGCATCCCAGCCGAACGAGGGAACGTCCGGCGTTTCCGAAAGCCAGAACGTGCCGGAGTCGAGGCACTTCCAGACGTTGCTGTTATAAAGGATATAGCAGCCCTCGCCGTGTCCGTTGCCGTCCCGGCCTTCGCCGACCAGCGCGCAGCCGCGGATCTCTTTGAGGGACGCGACCCATTCATCCGTGACTTCCTGCAGGCCGGCGGAATCCGGCATGAGATCGCAGATCGCCTTGCACACGATATCCACGCGTTTCTTTTGCGGCACGCCGTTGACGTCCGCGCAGCGGATATTGAACGACACGATCCGTTTCGCGCCGGGTGTACGGATCGTCTGCCGGATGATCGGAAACGTGTCCGGCGTATAGGTGTCCGCGGGGATCTGGCCGTTGACCTGCGCGCTGATCGCGGCAAAGCAGAGGATCAGACTGAGGATGATACGGTAAAAAAACATGGGGAACCCTCCTTCCCGTTTACAGTACCATAACCGGCGCGAAAAATCAAGGCGCTTGCAATGCACGGCAGAACGTGATAGAATACCGTAAAAGGAGGCTTATCCATGCAGAGTGATTTTTACGCGCTGATGGCGCGGATGAAATACATCAACCGCTGGGCGCTCATGCGCAATGCCCACGAGGAAAACCTGTCCGAGCACAGTCTCGACGTGGCGATCACGGCGCACGCGCTGGTGCTGCTGCATAACAAGACGGCGGGCGAAACGCTGTCGGCGGAGCGTGCGGCGGTGCTTGCGCTGTTCCACGACGCGCCGGAGATCCTGACGGGCGACATGCCCACGCCGGTCAAATACCACAACGAGCAGGTGCGCGACGCGTACCGTGCGGTCGAGCAGAGCGCGTGCGAGACGATCCTCGCCCTGCTGCCGGAATCGCTGCGGGAGGATTACGTGCCGATGTTCGTGCCGCAGGAGGCAGACGCGCCGCTGTGGCGGTTCGTCAAGGCGGCGGACAAGATCTGCGCGCTGACCAAGTGCATCGCCGAGCGGCAGGCGGGCAATCTCGAATTCGAGCAGGCCGCGGCATCCACGCGAGAAGCGATCCGGAAGATGGACTGCCCCGAAGCGGAGCAGTTCCTCGAATCCTTCCTGCCGGGCTTCAGCAAAACGCTGGACGAACTCAAAAGCTGAACGATCGCAAAAAGAAAACAGACTGCTGCGGCAGTCTGTTTTTTTAATAAATTTCTGCGGTTTTCGACCCTTCCGAAAGACCTTTCGCCTCTATGCACAAAGCAAAAAAAGCTGTTTATTCAAACGGCTCGACCCGTTCGATTCTCCAATAGCGCAGCCCGTCCGCTTCGACGATCGACGCGTCCACGAACGACGAGCGCGAATGGACGTACGTCTCCTCGTCCTCCGCGATCAGCAGCTCGAGGGTCAGCCGGTAATGCCCTTCCGAGAGCGTCTGACAGGCGCGCACGTGCGTCTCGAAGCCCTCGATACCGGTCGGCAGACAGGTGAAATACCCGAATCCGTCCTGCGCATAATACCCCTCGGACGAGAACGTCCAGTCGGGGCGCGCGCCGAACACGTCGGAAAACAGAAAAAACAGCACGCTTTCATCGACCTTGTAGTATTCGTCCGGGAACAGTTCCTGCGGGTCCGGCTCGTCGGCGACGGACAGCTTTTCGTATTCGCCGTGCGTATGCGCGGGATCGAACGCGTCGTAGAGATACAGCAGTCCCCACGGCACCGCGCCGTTCGTCAGGTACGGCAGCACCTCCTTCGCCGTGGCGATCGGCGACGGCTCCAGCGGTGTGTAGAAGAACGCCATCCACATCGCTTTTTCCGCCTGCCCGACGTCCGCAGCCGTGACGCCCTGCGGCAGCGTGATCGACGATTCGTCCGTCTCAAACGCCGCGAGCGTCTCCATTTCCTCCTGCTTCGTCCATTCGGCGGTCGTTTCGGCGTTCTCCGCAGCGCCGGAAGGCGCCGCCCACGGCTTCGGCCCGTCGTCGGTCAGCTTTTTGCCCGCACAGCCGGCAGGCAGCGCGGCAAGCAGACAGATGAGAAACAGTACAAACAGCTTTTTCATTCCGCATCCCTCTTTTCCGGATAAATTCAGCGTACCATAACGGCGTTTTTTTGTCAAGCGCTGGGATTCCGCGGTTGCAATACCCCGTGGTTCTGTGGTATAGTGAAAACAGAAAGGGCGGGGAACGTACCCGTCCTGTTTACCGGAAGGAGGGCTCCTCATGAAACGGACGATACGGCGTCTGCTCGCGTGCATGCTGTGTACGCTGCTGCTGCCTGTCGATGGTTTCGCAGCACGGGCAAACGGTCGGCTGCCGGAACCGCCCCGATACGTGCGGGAGCTTTCGCGCCTGGTCGCGGCGACGGCGGACGGGGACGATTTCGGCGAGATCCGGATGACCCTCGGCGAGCCGGAGATGGAAGTCGACGGGCAGACGCGACCGATCGCGCAGGGGGAGAACAGCGTTCCTTATTTAAATGAAAACGGCGACGTGCTGATCCCGACGGTCATTTTCGATGACGTGCCAAACGGGAACGGCGCGGCGTCTGCGGCGCTTCTTGAGGCGTACGGTTACGAAGTGCAGACCGATCTGTCGCGCGGCACGCTCACCGTTACCGAGCCCTACGGTCTGTGCCGTCTGATCGTCAAGACACAGAGCGGAAAAGTGCGCGACAGCTTCGGCGCGACGCACGTTATCCGCGTTTCCGATCATAAAACCGTCCTGCAATATGCCGACAAAGCCGCAGCCAAACGGGCGGCGGAAGCATTCCTGAAAGAGGACGACGTGCTGTTCTGCGAACCGGACAGCCTCAGTACCGCTTTCTCCGCGGATGAAGCGGCAGAGTATATCTGCTGGGGCACTTCCGTTGCCGGTGCGGATTCGTTCGCGGCGGCGCTGCCGGACGACCTACCGCAGGTGACGGTCGCCGTGGTCGACAGCGGCGCGGATACGGATCACCCGTTTTTGGCGGGACGGCTCCAAAGCGGCTGGGACTTTGTGAACGACGACGGCGATCCCGACGACGACAACGGCCACGGCACGCACTGTGCGGGCATCGTCCGCGATGCGACGCCGGACAACGTCAAGATCCTGCCGGTCAAGGTTCTGAACGGGAAAGGGACCGGCTCGACGTCAGTCATAACGGAAGGCATCATGTATGCCGCCGATTGCGGCGCGGACGTCATCAGTCTGAGCTTGGGCGGCAAGGATAAAAACGCCTATACGGATGCGGTGCGGTACGCGCTTTCCCGGGGTACGGCCGTTTTCGCGGCTGCGGGGAACGACGGCGTCAGCCTGGACGAATTCCCGCTCTATCCGGCAGCGTGCGACGGCGCGATCACGGTTGCCGCCGTGACGGCGTCGGATACGGCCGCGGCCTATTCCGATTACGGTTCCTGTATCGATTTGGCTTCACCCGGCAGCGACGTCGTCAGTTCCGTTCCCGGCGGCGGATTCGGCTCGATGAGCGGTACGTCCGCGGCGTGTCCGCTGGCGGCGGCTTGCGGCGCGCTGCTGAAATGCGAGGACACTTCCCGCACGCCGGAGGATCTGCGTGCGCTGCTGTGTGCCCGCGCGCGGGATGCACATACGCCCGGCCGGGACGACTGCACCGGCAGCGGGATCGTGTATCTCGGCGCGGAAAGACCTTTGCAGAATATGACTTGTACGCAGTCCTCGCTGACGCTGGAACCGCCGGAAAGCGCTGCCATTGAGGTCGCGTTCGAGCCGGCGCATCCGTCCGACTGCGCATGTACGTTCCACAGCAGCAATCCGCGTGTGGCCGCCGTTTCGCAGACGGGGTGCGTCAGCGCGCTGTCCGCCGGAACGGCTGTGATCACCGTTTCGTCCGCGCAGGGATCGTTTTCCGCGCAGATCAGCGTCACGGTGACAGGCAGCGGCAAACTGCGCTTCAACCAGATCGAGAGCCTTTCGCCAAACGCGATGCGGCTTCTGCGGCCGGACGGCACGGCATACGCGCACGGCTATGCGGAAGGCGCGTTCGGCGTTCAGAGCTGCTCCGACCGGTCGCTGCCGTTCAAGCTGTGCGGCGCTGCGGAAGAGCCGATCGCCGACGTCGCGCGCTTTTTGACAGAAAACTTTTTTGTGAAAACGGACGGCACGCTCTGGCTGATCGGTCGGCTGCCGACCGGCGATCAGACCCATAACGCGCCGATCCCGCTGATGCTCGACGCGCAGACGCCGATGACCGGTGTTGTCGACGCGCGGGAGCATATTTTGCTGCGCGACGACGGCACCGTGTGGGCCGTGCCGAAAAACGCGGAACCTTATCCCGTGCAGGTGCGCACGCAGGACGGCGGTCCGCTCACCGGGATCGCGAGACTCGGCGGCGCGCTTTTGTCGAGGACGAACGGCGTTCCGGCTTTCGCCGACGACGGCCGCGCGTACGTCCTGCAGACCGACGGTCAAACGGCCGACGTGTCCGCTTTGCCCGTCGCGGACGTGAACGGAACGCCGCTTACGGACGTGCAGGACGCTTCTCTGCTGCAAAGCGGCATGCTCGATCAGATCGTGCTGCACGCGGACGGCACGCTGACGGACAAGGATGACGCCGTCCTGCTGCAGAACGTGCAGAGCTTCGTCTCCGGCTGCGTGCGGACCTCGGCGATCAACATCTGCTATGCGCTGCTGGAGGATGGCTCCGTTTGGGACGCTCTGCTCGGCTGTCCGTTGGAAACGGCGGACGGTTCGCCTATGCAGGACGTCGTGCGGCTCAAAAGCTGCCAGCCGAACGGCTATACGGTGCAGTATTTTGCCGTGCGCGCAGACGGTACGGCTTGGGGCTGGGGATACAACGGCGTGCGGCAGAGCGGCAGCCAAAACGATAACGCGGCGCTTCTCGGCAGTCTCGGCGTCGGATGGGACGACCCGGCGGCTTCGGTGCTTCGGCACGATACCGCCCAACAAGTTATGATCGACGCGGACACGGCTTTGACGGACGTCGCCGACGTGTGCGTCAACGGATATACGAACTATTTCATCCGGTCGGACGGCAGCGTTTACTGCAGCGGCGTCCGGGATTATTCCGGATACGGTGCGATCGTTCTGCACGCGGCTGTCTATGCAGTGCCGTTCACGCTTCTCGGGCAGCAGGCGTATCTGCGCGTACCCGGCGACGCAGACGCAGACGGCGCGGTCACGCTCAGGGACGTGACGCAGATCGCGCGTTATCTTGCCGGCGGCTGGAACGCGGTCATCGACTTCTCCAATGCCGACGTGGACGGCGACGGCGCAGTGACGCTCAAGGACGCCGTCCGCCTGCGCCGTTATCTTGCCGGCGGCTGGAATGTTATGCTGATATAATTCTTGATTACCTTGCACCTCAGGCAGATTTCTCTGCTTGAGGTTTTTTGTCATGTTCGGTTGCAATCTCCTGCAAAATATGGTATAGTGAAGTTGCGACACAATTCAATATCGAAACGGAAAACTATAAGCGCGTACTTTTTACCTTTTTGGTAAAAATGCAGGCTCTGGTTTCGCATACTTGTGGTTTTCCAAAGTTGTGAATTGAATTGTGTCGCAGCATACAGAGCTGTGCATTTTTCGGTGCGCAGCCGTGTGCTGCGTACTTTTTTTGTTGCTTGCGCAATTCTTAAAAAGGCTTGGTTTGTTCTTCGACAGTCGGTACACGTAAAACCGGATAAGTGCAGAAAGGAGCGCTCCCCATGAAACGAACGACAAAACGGCTGCTTGCGATTTTGCTTTGCCTTGCTGTCTTGCCTGTCGAGGGCTTTGCGGCATGGGCGAAAGAGAGAACGACCGAACCGCCTGCATATATGCGGGAGCTTTCCCGCTTGGTCGCGGCGACGGCAAACGACGATGACTTCGGCGAGATTCAATTGACCATCGGTGAGCCGGAAATGGAAGTCGACGGCGAGTCGCAGCCCATCACGGACGACGGGTATGCTGCTCCGTTCGTGGACGAAAACGACGAACTGCAAATCCCCGTGGAAGTGATCGACGAAGCGGATTTGAACGGCAGCGGCTTTCTGTCAGCAGAAGAGATGAAAGAACAGGGCTACGACGTGCAGACGGACGACAGTACCGGCACGGTTATCATTACCGAACCGTATCAGCAGTGCCGCCTGATCGTCAAGACGACGGACGGCAAGGTGCGCGATACGCACGGCGCGACGCACGTCATCCATGTGTCCAACAATAAAACCGTTTTACAGTATGCCGACAAAGCGTCAGCGGCAAAAGCGGCTGCTGCGTTCAAAAAGGAAACGGACGTCTTGTTCTGCGCGGCGGACGGCATTTGTTCCGTGTCCGCGACGGCGGAATCTACGGAATATACATGCTGGGGTACCGAGGTCGCGGGAGCCGATCAGTTCATGGCAGGCTTGCCGGACGATCTGCCGCAGGTGACGGTCGCCGTGATCGACACGGGCGCGGATATGGATCACCCGTTCCTGGAAGGACGGCTTCTGGACGGCGGATGGGATTTTGTGAATGACGACGACGATCCCGACGACGATCACTACCACGGTACGCACTGCGCCGGTATCGTGCGTGACGCGACGCCCGACAACGTGAAAATCCTGCCGATCAAGACGCTGGACAGCGGCGGGAGCGGCACGTGGTCCTTGGTAGTCGAGGGCATGACGTACGCCGTAGACAACGGCGCCGAGATCCTCAGCATGAGTCTCGGCGGCACGGGTGACGACGACCTTCGGGCGATATTTGACGATGCGGCGGCCTATGCAGCTGCGCACGGCGTGGCGGCGATTGCTGCGGCCGGCAACAGCCGCGTGCACCTCGATGAAATTCCATCCTATCCGGCATGCTGTGACGGTGTGTTCGCCGTGGCTGCCGCAACGCAGCAGGACACGCCGTCGTCCTATACAAACTTTGGTTCCCAGGTCGACATTGCCGCGCCCGGCGACAACATCGTCAGCTCCGTTCCGGACGGCAAGTACCGTTCACTCAGCGGCACGTCCATGGCGTGTCCGCTGGTCGCCGCCTGCGCCGCACTGTTCAAAACAGAGGATGCAAACCGTACGCCGGAAGATTTATATGCACTTCTGCGCACGCATGTACGCGACGCGAACATACCCGGAAGGGATGATTATACCGGCAGCGGCATCGTCTATCTCGGCACCTATCGTCCGCTGCAGGGTCTGTCCCTGCCCTATTCGCACCTGACGCTCGAACCGCTGCAGGGCTATACGCTGACGGCGGAATTCAACCCGCCGCACCCGTCGGACTGCACATTGACGTATGAAACGACCGATCCGTCCGTTGCGTATTTCGACTCGGCTGCAGGCGTTGTGAAGGGCGTCGGCGCGGGAGAAGCGCAAATCATCGCAACCAGCACGCAAGGCGGTTTTACGGCAGTAGTGGACGTCACGGTTTACGGAGAGATGGCATTTTCGCAGATCACGTCCAACGGCGGGAAATATATGCTGTATCTCCAGAACAATCATACAGCGTATGCTTATGGTTTCCATGGCGGTTGGAGACTGGGATACTATGTCGGCGCATACGATCATTGGCCGTTCAAATATCAGAGCGACCCACGCGAGAATATCCAGGACATTTCCCGTTTCTGGGACGGTGCATCAACAACAATGTTCACCAAAACAGACGGCACGGTCTGGATGGGCGGGAACTGTATTTATTTCTATAATCAGCGCAGACCGGTACAGACGATGATCGACGAGCATACACCGATGACAGATGCGGTGGATATTCAGGGTTTGGTTCTGCTGCGCCGGGACGGAACGCTTTGGAAGATGCCGCCCAAGAACGATCCGTATTGGCAGCCTGTCGAGTACGACGGCAAACCGCTGACGGGTATCCGCACCATCCGCAGCAGCTATGGTTGGGTTATTGCTGTGGCGTACGACGGCAGCGCCTATGAAATTGCTTTGTCCCACAGCTCTAACCAGTTGCGCCGCATCTGCGACAACACGGAACAGCCCATTACCGGAATCAAAGAGGTATGGTCTTTTGACACAACGCGCGGCTCGCGATCATTTACCATACTACTTCAGGACGGTACTGTAATCGATCCGGATCGAAACGTCCTGATGCGGAATGTTTCGACGATCAGCGCGCAGGGAAACGGAACCGTCATGGCGCTGAAAAAGGACGGAACCGTTTGGAA
>CADAGA010000159.1:0-5006 GCA_902787275.1 Oscillospiraceae bacterium
GACTCAGCACGCACGATGCGGGGTCTTTCACGTCAAACGGTTCCGTGCTGCCGGACCCCGGCGCGAACAGCAAAAGCATAACGCTCGAAACAAACAGAGAAATCATACGCAGAAAGATATGCTTCATAGACTGTCAGCTCCTCTTTTTTGGCTATGAATCGATTATACTACCGGAACGACCGTAAAGCAAGCGAAAACCGGCAAAGCGTTTTTGCAGCATACTTTTGTCCCTTTCGCGCATGATAGAAAGGGTGATGTTATGAAACGGATTCTATGCTGTATATTGGTTTTGATCCTGCTGTTCCTGACGGCGTCGTGCGGCAAAACGCCGCAGCAGGAAACGCAGCCGCAAAAGGACGCGCAGCCGCAGGCGGCGTACACCGCACGTCCGTCGCGGTGGAGCAAAAAGGAAGCGGTGTTTGTGACGCTGTCGCCGACGGGCGAGCCGGTCAGTGTGCGCGTCACGGATCGGATCACCACGGACAGGGCACAGGTGCGCGTGGATGATATCAGCTTTTTGAAAAACATCCGCAATCTCAAGGGAACGGAGAAACCGGTCTCGGACGGCTTGAACCTGACGTGGCATATGCCCGCGCGCGAGCTTTACTACACGGGCGAGACGGACAAGCTGCCGCCGGTGCTGCTGTCGATCACGTACACGCTCGACGGACAGGCGATCAAGCCGCAGTCCCTTCGCGGCAAGGCCGGAACGGTGCAGATACGCGTGCAGACGAAAAATACGCTGAAAAACGGCGATCTATGCACGCCGTTCCTGCTCGCAGGCGGCACAATTCTGCCGCAGGACGCGACGGACGTGCGCGTGGAGAACGGCGGGACACTCGGCGACGGCAACCGCGACGCGGTCTTTTCTCTGCTGCTGCCGGGCATGACGGAGAGCCTCGACCTCGGTGATCCGGCGCTGCTGCCGGAGTCGTTCACGGTCACGTTCCGCACCGGGCGCTTTACGATGTGCGAATGGTATTTCGTGCTGCTGCCGCTGTCCACGCTGCAGCTCGAGGACGCGCTGCGGTCGGTGTTCGGTGCGGTCGAGCTGCCGCAGCTCGACGCGTCGCCGGTGCTTTCGGCTTTACGCGGATTTGACGGCGCGCAGATCCGGACGATGCTCACCGAGCTGCCGAAGAGCGCGGCACTGTTTCGCACGGCGGGCGACGCCATGCGCGCATATGAGGCGCAGCAGCCGCTTTTAGACGTCCTGCAAACGTATCTGACGCAGGAGAATGCGGCGCTGCTGCAGCAGACGATCGACTCGCTCAGCGGCACGACGCTGCAGGAATACGCCGCGCTTTTGCAGAATCCCGCGTTCGTTTCCCTTCTTGCGGACATGGGAACGGTGTCAGCGGCATTTTCGGATCTGATCCCCGTGCTGACGTCGTTTCTTTCGGCGCTGCGAACCCCGCAGGTGCGCAGCGCGATCTCCGCGCTGCCGGACACGATGCGCAAGCTCGCCGCGCTGACGGATGCGCTCGGGCAAAACGGGCAGCTGCTCAAAACGCTCACGGATTTTTCCGAAAGCGGCGCACTGACGCAGTTCGCGTCTCTGCTCGGCTCGGTGCAGTCCATGCTCGACAGCGGCGCTCTGGAGACGCTGCAGAGCCTTGCCGGCCGTACGGACCGACTGCAGCAGAGGCTGACGGCACTTCTGGAGGAAGGCAAAAAATACGGCATCTTCACGGCTGCGCCGCAAGATGCCGAAACGAGCGTTTACTTTTTGTTCAAGACTCAGACGTAACCGATCTTTACGGCGAGCGTGAGCATGAGCGCGCAGAACGCGAATTCCAGAAGGAACAGCTTCCACGTGTAGCGCATGAACTTGCCGTACGAGACGTTGACCAGACCGATCGCGATCAGCATCACGCCGCTGGTCGGATAGAGGATGTTGCCGAAGCCGTCCGCGACGCTGAAGCCCAGCACGACGGCCTGGCGCGTGACGTGCACCATATCTGCCAGCGGCAGGACGAGCGGCATGATGAGGAACGCCTTGGCCGTGCCGCTGCCGATGAAGAACTCGAGCACGAGTACCACCAGCGACAGCAGCAGCAGCGACGCCGTGGGGCCGAAGCCGTCGATGCCGTTGTAAATGTGGTACAGCAGCGTGTCGATGATCTTGCCCTCGCGCATGAGAAACGTGATCGCCATAACGAAAATGATCAGCGGCGCGATGGGCACGATCGACTTCGCGCCCTCCAGAAAGCCGGAAAGCAGCTTTTTGCCGCGGATGCCTGCGATCCGTCCGGCGCACAGACCGCCGACGGTGAACAGGATCGCCATGCCTGCCATCGGCAGATAGCTGACGATCTCGCGCACGCCCTCCGGAATGGAGGGGATGCGCTGCAGCACGAAACCGGCCGCGGCAAGCAGTATCACGCAGGAGATGCAGCCGACGAATACGCGCGTCGCTTTTTTCAGAAGCGGATCGGCGGCGACGGAAACGTCGGGATCGCCGTATTTTTCACGAAGCGCCTTGTCGGTTTCGAACGTCACGGAACGCTCCGGATTCCGCTCGATGCGCATGGCATACAGGATGACGAACGCGGTCAGGATCGCGTAAACGCCGAGAAAGACGAGCAGGCGGAATCCGAGCCCGCTGAAGATCGGCAGTCCTGCCATGGACTGCACGAGCACGACGTTGAACGGGTTGAACGTTGCGGCGGAATAGCCGAACGCGATCGCGATCAGGCTGATGGACAGCCCGACCAGCGAGTCCCAGCCGAGCGCAAGGGCGATCGCCACACACAGCGGGACGATGGTGATGCTCTCTTCGAGAATGCCCACGACGGAGGACAGCGTCATCATGATGAGGATGACGACCGGCACCAGCAGATACTTTCGCTTCGAGAACCGCAGAACGACGCTCGACATGATGAATTTCAGCACGCCGCTTTTGTCGAGGATGAGGAACGTGCCGCCGATCAGGATGATGAACAGGATGATCGCGACGCCGGTCAGTGCGTCGGACGAGGTGAAAACCTCGAACGGTGCGGTGAACGTTTTCCAGAACGGCAGGCGGAAATCGAGCTGACGGTATGTACTGTTTCCGCTCTCGTCCAGCGCGATGATCGTTCCGTCGGCGTCACGCATGTATTCGCCGCGCGGCACGACCTGCGTCAGCACGCCGACCAGCAGCAGGATGCCGAGAATGACCGCAAAGATGAACAATACGGTCTTTTTGTTCAGATGCAGACCGACTTCTTTCTGGGATTGCGCCGTGGTTTCGTTTTGTGACAAACGGACCCCTCCGATCGGTTATTCAATAATGCGCACGCAAACGTCCCGTGCGCGGGAAAACGCTTCGCTGAGCGGTGCGACCTGCGTGCCGGGCAGTGCAGCGGTGCACGTTCCGGCGGCGGTCATCCGCTTTGCCGTCTCGACAGGCGGCAGATCCTTTACGATCGACCAGGCGAGCGCCGCGACCATGGAATCTCCGGCAGCGGCGGGAGAGCCGAGCGAAATGGAGAAGGGGACGGCCTGCACGGCGAGATCGCCGCGTACGAATACCGCGCCGTCCGCACCGCACGATACCGCGACCGTGTCGACGCCGCGCGCGGTCAGTTCCCGTGCCGCCGTGACGATCTCGTCGACGGTCTGCACGTCTTTTCCGACGAGCGCACGGAACTCCTCCAGATTCGGCTTGATCGCAAAGGGCTTTGCTTCGATCCCTTCACGCAGCGCCTGCCCGTCCGCGTCGAGGATGACGCGCACGCCGAGACCGTTCGCAAGCGCCGTCAGCTTTCGGTAAACGCCGGGGTCGAGATCGGGCGGCAGGCTGCCGGACAGCGTGAGCACGTCGGCGCCCTGCAGCAGCTGCGGCAGCGTATCGAGAAAGACGGCGTAGGCACTGCCTGCCTCGGCACCTTTCTCATTCAGCTCCGTCATTTCGCCGCTTTGCGTATCGATGATTTTGAGATTGACGCGCGTTTCGCCGCCGGATCTGCAGAACGCGCAGGGGACGCCCATATCTGTCAGCGCGTCCGTCAGCTTCTGCCCGTTCGTTCCCGCGGCAAGTCCGGCCGCGACAAACGGCACGCCGCAGCCGAGCAGCGCGCGGGCGACGTTGATCCCTTTGCCGCCGACATCCGTGCGTGCGCGCAGCACGCGGTTCGTTTTGCCGGCAGCGAATCCGGCAACCTCGACGGTCCTGTCCAGGCAGGGATTCAGCGTGACGGTGATGATACGCGGTCTTTCCATATCAGCGCTTCTGGAAGAACTCGTCGTACCAGACGAGGAAGCAGTAGATGCTCCAGATTTTTTTCATGTTCTTGGACGAGCCGTTTTTATGTTCGTCCAGCAGACGCAGGATCTCCTTCGTGTTGAAGATCGAAGCGGCTGCTTCGCTCTCGAACGCTTCGCGCACGCGGTTATAGTACTTGTCCTGACGCAGCCAGTCGTTCAGCGGCGTCGGGAACCCGAGCTTGCGCATCTCGGCGGTTTTCTGCGGCAGCTCGCGCGAAGCGGCCAGACGCAGCGCGACCTTCGTTTTGTCGCGGTGGACGCGGTGCTCGGCGGGGATCGAAAGCGCGACCTTGAGCATTTCACGGTCAAGGAACGGCACGCGCAGCTCGAGGGAGCTGGCCATGCTCATTTTGTCCGCCTTTTGCAGGATATCGTACAGCAGCCACGTATTCAGGTCGGCAAACTGCATCTTCGTCACGTCGTCGAGATCCTTGACCTTGTCAAAATGCGGCTTCGTGAATTCCGCAGGGTCTTTCGACGGGATCTTGTCGCGCAGGTATTTGTCGCGCTCGTGCCAGTCGAACACGTAGTTGTTGCGGATGTAGCGCTTTTCCATCGGATAGCGCCCGCGCACGAGAAAACGCTTGCCGTGGAAATTCGGCAGCTTCGACGCGCAGACGGACAGCGCGGTACGCACGCCCTGCGGGACTTTCATGTATCTGGCGTAGTCCAGCGGCTCCTTGTAGTAGTTGTAGCCGCCGAACAGCTCGTCCGCGCCTTCGCCGGAAAGCACGACCTTGACGAATCTGGCGGCG